>JASHRR010000109.1 GCA_030037185.1 Xanthobacteraceae bacterium
TCTCTACCTCGACCGCTTTAGACTGCGGCTGCGCCGCCGCAGCAGCCAAGCGGCCCACCGCTGATTCTGAATCCTCGGACGCTCCTCAATCGAGCCGCGCAGCCGGCGTCAAGCCGCCGGCAGGTCCGCATCCGCAGCTAGAGATGACTTTGCAGATACTGGAAGATGAAGCTGCGATCGTCGCTGGCATTGAAATCGCTCTTGAACTCGAGCACGCCCTGCTTGAGCGAGATCGAGCGATCAGCCGCAAAGCTGCAGACAATGCTGTTGATCCCCTGCCTTACTGCAGCCTTGCCCGCCGCATCAACACAGACGCGCTCGGTGGCGTCAAGCACGTGCTCGCAAAAGCCGAGCGGGCGTTGATTCCTGGTCGTGACGCTCGGGATCCGGCTCCAGTCAAACCGCACGCGGATGCTTGATTGGCAGAGATCGTTGATTCGTACGGCCGCCCTGGAGATGCTGTCCTCGGCATCGGGCATGTAGTTTCGCATGACCAACGTCTGCCCGTCGAGCACCAGATTGTCCATCAGATGCTCGTAGACCATGATGTCATTGTTGAAGAAGGGAAGATCAAGATTGATCATATATGTCAGCGTATGGTCTTTCACTGACACGAAAGGCGGCTTGCTGCCGAAGCTACAAACCAGCCGCGAGATTTCTGTGGCGACAGCTTGCCTCTCGGAAGGATGAGCTCTGCAGAGCTTGCGAATGCCCTCCAGTGCCTCCTCACAGCGATTGGCAAGGGTGCCCGGCTTGGTTTCCGCGAGGCGACCGACCGGCACCAGGGCGTGCCAGTCGAACGTCGCTGCAATCCGCGCGCCGCAAAGCTCGTTGGTGCGCTTTACCCCTGCCGCGAGGGCCGTCTCCTCCCGCGCCGCTGCCTCCCTCACCTCCGGGGACTGTGCGTACGCGCTGGCTCCGCCGACCAACGCGACTGCCGCTATCACGGCCCTGCAGCCTGCACTCCGCATCTCTTTGAGTCTCCCCGGCGGTCCAGCAGATGATCATCTGAATTGCCTGCCTTCGTGTCAGAAATGCGATGCCGACGCACCGGGTGCACTGACCGGCTCCGCCAGCGCAAAATGCCGGCGGCGGCTCAAGGTGACGAGCCGCGCGATCCGCTTCGCATGAGCACACCCTAGAAATCATCGATGTGCAGAAATCATCGATGTGCATGGTCTGGCGCGACAACAGCGGTGCGACGGCGGGCGTATTGCTTGATGAGAAGCACTGTCTTGCCGCATCGGGATAAGACGAACAGGGGATCGGCCTGTCGATTGGCTGTTGGCTGGCACGTTACCCCAAAAACTGAACTCTTTTTTTACCTTTGGTCAGCGGTTGCACAGGATGCGGCGTGCTGAAGAAGACCACCCTTTTGGGCCCTGAGCTGCCCACTCCTGCGCCAGACGCGACCCCAAGACGGAGAAATTCTTGGCGGACCGGCGGCATCGCATGCGGACGGCAACGTCGCAATGGAACGGCGCAACGAGGCCGGATCGCGGAATATTCCCGCAACCTTGTCGAACTGACGCGGCGCCTCACGGCCCGGGCATTGCCATCCTGCAGTGACCGTGGCGGCGAAAGCGGTAACGCTGCTGTGCATGCTGGCGCAGGGCCTGCTGGGCATCAAGGAAGAGACTCCAGACCCGAAAGGTCGCCCGTGCGCGAAACAGGGTGCGCCGACCCTTCAAGGTGGAGGCGGCGGGGGCGGCGACTGACGCCCCCGCATATCGGGTCGCCGGCCGGGGCCGCCATCCGCGCGTTAGGCCGCGAGGTCGGCGACGACCGCATCGAGGACCGGAAAGCCGATCGCCGTGACCCGCAAGCGACCGGCGCACGGTGTTTCAATGAGCCCGTGCTCCGCCAGATGCGCGATCTGCCCGGCGGCAAGCGGCCTGCCTGCCAGCCCGCGGAAGCGGTTGAGATCGATACCCTCAACAAGCCGCAGGCCCATCAACAAGTACTCGTTCGCCGCTTCGGCACGGGCGAGCGGCTGATCGGTCACAAGGCCATGCCCGTTCTCTTCGACCAGAGCGAGCCAAGCCTCCGGCTGCCTTTCAGTCGCCGTCGCCCTGCGGACACCGCCGCGCGTTTCGAGACGGCCATGGGCGCCGGGACCAATGCCGGCATATTCGTGGCAGCGCCAATACACGAGATTGTGCCGGCACTCGGCGCCGGGTCGGGCATGGTTGGAGACTTCGTAGGCCGGCAGGCCTGCGGCTGCGCAAGCCTCTTGGGTGACATCGTAGAGATTGCGGGCGTGATCGGCGTCCGGAATGGCGAGCTTGCCGGCTGCATTGAGGGCCGCAAAGGGAGTCCCCGGTTCAATTGTCAGCTGGTAGAGCGAAAGGTGCTCGGCGGCCTGTGAGATCGCGCGCGCAAGTTCGGCCCGCCACTGCGCCGTCGTCTGGCCGGGTCGCGCGTATATCAGATCAAATGAATACCGTTGGAAGATGCGTCGCGCGATCGCGACCGCATCAAGTGCCTCGCGCGCCGTATGGGTGCGTCCCAATGCCGAGAGCGCAGCGTCGTCAAGCGCCTGCACCCCGAGCGAGACCCGGTTAACCCCGGCCGCCCGGTAGCCGGCGAAACGCCGGGCCTCTACGCTCGTCGGATTGGCCTCGAGCGTCACCTCGACATCGTGCGAAACGTTCCAGTTCCTGGCGATGGCATCGAGAATCGCCGCGACGGTTGCGGGTTCCATCAGGGATGGCGTGCCGCCGCCAAGGAAGACGGTAGACACCGTGCGGCCCGCAGTGCGCGCGGCAGTTGCGGCGATCTCCGCCGTGAACGCACGAACGAAACGCGGCTCCTCGAGAAGCCCGTGCCTGACATGACTGTTGAAATCGCAATAGGGACATTTTGAGCGGCAGAACGGCCAATGAACATAGACGCCGAATGCGGAATCAGGGCCCCAATCGGGGGCCTCGCGGCCGATTGCCATGTCCCCTAGGTGAGACCGCGTAGACCCCCGATCAAGATGTGCGGCCGCAGCATCTTGCCGTCCGGCAGGGGCCGTGCCGCAGGACGCAACCGGCCCCTCGGCCCCCACCTCCAGGTCCCGGCGCTCACGCCCTGGCAAGACAAGCCTCCGCGAGCTTTACAAATGCTCGTGCCCGATGTGACAGGCCAAGGCCCCGCGGCGGCAGCCCGTGCTTTTCTACGCTCATCATCTCCCCGAAGGTGACCGTATGGCCATCGGGCAGAAACATCGGATCGTAGCCAAATCCCTTGTCGCCGCGCGGCGGCCACACGAGCGTACCATCGACGCGGCCCTCAAACTCTTCGAGGCGGCCATCCGGCCAGGCAACGCACAACGCCGATATAAAGTGCGCGCTGCGCTGTTGAGGTGTAATCGCGCCCCGTGTCTGCAACTGTTGGTTGATTCTCTCCATTGCTGCCCGAAAATCTCTGGTCGGGCCGGCCCATCGGGCCGAGTGGATGCCGGGCGCGCCGCCCAAGGCATCGACCGCGAGCCCGGAATCATCGGCAAACGCCGGCAGGCCCGCGGCGCCGGCGGCCGCCTCGGCCTTTATCCTGGCATTTTCCCGAAAGCTCGCGCCCGTCTCGTCGGGCTCTGCAAGACCAAGGTCGCCGGCCGCCACCGCCTCGACCCCGAACGGTTCGAGCAATCCCCGCAATTCCCACAGCTTGCCGGGATTATGGGTCGCAATGACCAGCCGTCCAATAATCCGGCGATGTCGATCCGGTGCCCTCAAGGTTCACATCACCGCCAATGTCTGGAGCTCGATGAGCTTGCCGACACCCTTGCGGGCGAGGGCGAGCAGCATCAGCAGCTCCTTTTCGGTGAATGGCGCTTTTTCCGCCGTTGTCTGGATTTCGATGATTCCGCCGCTTCCGGTGAGGACGAAATTTGCGTCGGTATCGGCGCCGGAATCCTCTGCGTAATCGAGGTCAAGCACCGCGGTACCCGAACAGATGCCGCATGAAATGGCGGCGACATGTTCGCGTAGCGGAAAGCTGCGGATAATGTCCCTGTTTTTCATCCAGGTGAAGCAATCATGCAGCGCCACCCAGCCTGCCGTGATGGCCGCCGTTCGGGTTCCCCCGTCGGCCTGGATGACGTCGCAGTCGATGGTGATCTGCCGCTCGCCGAGCGCTTCGAGGTCCACCACGGTGCGCAGACTGCGGCCAATAAGCCGCTGGATTTCGACGGTCCGGCCGTTCTGCTTGCCTGCCGCCGCCTCGCGCCGCGTCCGCTCCAAAGTGGCGCGCGGAAGCATGCCGTATTCGGCCGTGATCCAACCGCGGGCTTGCCCCTTCAGCCACGGCGGCAGGCGATCCTCCAGCGTCGCCGTCACCAGGACATGGGTATCGCCGAACTTCACAAAACATGAGCCTTCCGCATACTTGACGACGCCGCGTTCGAGCGAAACGGCGCGCAGCTCATCGGGCTGACGGCGGCTTGGTCGCATGGGGACTCCCTCCAGCGGCGATTGGAGCAATCACGCCCGCCAGGGGCTTTTAGGTTCGCCGGCGGGATTGGACAAGGGCGGCGGCAAAAATGAGCGCGGCCCCTGACCTTGAACATGCGGTCCGGTATGGACAAATAAGCGGGCCAAGGCAATCATTTGATGATGCGGTCCGTGTCCCAAGACGTTCCCATTGGATCCATCGAAATAAGCCTCGCTCAGCTTAATGAGCGTTCGCGCGAAATCTTCCGGCAGATCGTCGATAGCTATCTGACGACGGGAGAACCCGTGGGATCGCGCAATTTGTCGCGCATTATTCCGATGACGCTGTCGCCCGCATCGGTGCGCAACGTCATGCAGGATCTCGAGCAGCTGGGGCTCATCTTCGCGCCACACGCCTCCGCCGGCAGGCTGCCAACCGAACTCGGCCTGCGGTTTTTTGTCGATGCTTTGATGCA
>JASHRR010000913.1 GCA_030037185.1 Xanthobacteraceae bacterium
CCTCGGCGAGCTGGGCGACGCGCGGCTATTTCACGCCGATGAGGATTGCCGGCGCAAAGGCGCGCCGCGTTCTCATCGATGCGGTTGCGGCGAAGTGGGGCGTGCCAGCAGCCGAGCTTTCGACCGAGCCGAGCATCGTCGTCCATGCGAACAGCGGACGACGCATCGGCTATGGCGAGATCGCTGCCTTCGCAAAGGTGCCCGCCGAGCTGCCGAAGATCGAGGAAAAGGACCTCAAGCCCGCCGCGCGCTTCCGCCTCATCGGCAAGGATGTGCCGCGGGTCGAGGTGCCCCTCAAGGTTACCGGCGCTGCCAAATACGGCATGGACGTCCAGGTCCCCGGCATGCTGTACGCCGCGGTGCTGCAATGTCCCTATCCGTGGGGCAGCCCGCAGGCGGTCGATGATGCGCGGGCCCGCCGGGTCGAGGGCATCATCGACGTCGTGAAGCTTCCCGAAGGCGTTGGGGTCATCGGCACCAGCGTCGAGGCAACCCAGGCCGCCAAGGCACTGCTCAAGATCACCTGGAGCGGCGACGCGGAAGGGGCGCATTACGACAGCGAGCGTGCCCTCGACGATTTCGCCGCCATCGGCCGCGACAAGAGCCGCGAAGGCGTAACTTACGCGAGCGTCGGCGACGCCAAGGCCGCGATGAGCAGGGCCGCCAAGGTCTATCGCGGCGAATATCGCACCCGTTACGTTTATCATGCCCAGATGGAGCCGCTCAACGCGACAGCTGCGGTCAGTGCCGACGGCAAGTCGGTCGAGATCTGGGTCGGCACCCAGGGGCCGACGGCACTGCACAACGAGGTCGCCGCCCTGCTTGGCATCGACCGCAACAACATCACCTTCCACCAGCATTTCCTTGGCGGCGGCTACGGCCGGCGCGGCGCCCAGGAGGTGGTGCTCGACGCGGTGCGGCTTTCCAAGGCCGCAGGTAAACCCGTCAAGTTGATCTGGACGCGCGAGGATGACATCGGCGGCGGCAAGTTCCGGCCGATGACGGCGCATTTCATCGAAGCCGGCGTCGATGGGTCGGGCAAGATCATCGCCTGGCACCACCGCGTGATCGCCGAATCACCGCTCGCCTACGGGGCGCGCGCGAGCGGCACGACCCCGCCGCGGCTCGACCAGGTCGTCATGAAGGGGTCGCCACTGCCGCACTATCCGATCCAAAACAAGCTCGCCGAGCACGTCGTCCAGTCGCGCGGCGCGCGGACAGCGCCGTTGCGCGGCGTCGGCGTCGCCCACAACGCCTTCGCAATCGAGAGCTTCCTCGACGAGATTGCGAAGGATCAGGGCAAGGACCCGCTCGCATTCCGGCTTTTTCTGTCGGAAGGTCAGCCGCGCGCACAGGCGCTCTTGCGCATCGTCGCGGAAATGTCTGACTGGCCGCGCAAGCGCGACGGCCGCGCACTCGGCATTGCGCTGGCCGAGAAGGACGACAGCCTGAATGCCGGGGTCGCCGAGGTCTCGGTCGATCGCGCAACCGGCAGGATCAAGGTCCACAATTTCTGGGCCGCGATCGATGCCGGCCTTGCGGTGCAGCCGCGCAATCTCGCGGCCCAAATCGAGGGCGGCATCATCTATGGCCTTGGCAGCGTGCTGCGTGAGAAGATCACCATCCGCGACGGCCGCGTGGTTGAGTCGAACTTCAACGACTACGAAGTTACGCGGATGTCCGACGTGCCCAACGTCCAGGTGAGGGTGGTTTCCACGGACAATCCGCCGACCGGCGCCGGCGAGGACGGCGTGCCGCTCGTCGCCTGTGCGATCGGCAACGCGGTCGCATCCCTTACCAGCGTGCGCCTGCACGAGCTGCCGTTCGCGCCCGAGCGCGTGCGCGGCGCCTTAGGGGCGTAGCGGCGAACAGGTGCTGTCTGGGGCTCGACCTTGGGCCCGCAGGTCCGGCTTGCCGGTGCATCGCATCGGCAAGCCGGCTCTCCGCAATCGGCCATCAAATGCTCTGGTCTACCACTCCCCTGAGCTGCTCATGGGCCCCGCGAACTGACCGCCGCCCAAAGTGATCTCGCCAGTCTGACCCGCAATCAGCGCGGGAAAGCGTCTCAAGGCGCTCGCTGCTTCGCCTCGCCTTTTCCGAAGCAAGGATGAAAAAAACCGCACGATCCCGGAAGCTTGAGCGCGCCCGCGTGCGAGTAAGGCTGCAGTGATCGAATGCAGTTATCTGAGCGCGAGTCGGGGCGATGTTTCCTAGCAGGCCGTCTGGCGAGCGAACTTCAAATTCGCACTGCACACCGCCGAGAAAGGAGTGTGCCGGTCAATAACGATCCGCTTTCTGGGGCGCCGTCGCGTTGGGCAGGATGCTGGCGCAAGGCTGCCTGGATGGGGGTCTGATCGGCGTGATGGCGTCGAGGGAGAATGCCGCCGGCGTGGCGCCCAGCGCTTCGAATGAGAAAGTGGCTCACAGGCGGCCTGGCTCATGAGTGTCGATCCTGCTTGGCGTCGGCCGCCACGTTGGCTGGCAGCCGCACGCGAAGCTCTCGATCACAATCACACGGGTACCGCAGCAGCCGGCGTGGGCACCAGGGTGGGACCCTGCGTTGTAAGCAAAGAGTCAATATGGCCTGGCAACGGGTGCTCACCGCCAAACACACCGACAGCAATTTGTGCGCCGTTAGGCCTTCCGATCTGCCGGGATAAAGGGAATCAAACCCGCATCGAACGCCTGTTCCTGGACATTGCGGGGCATAGCGCGCAAATCGACGATGAAACCGCCGACCTCTGCCAACCATGTCAGGGGGTTTTGTTCGATGCGGCTTGGTACCGTCCATCGCGGATCGAGCGCCGTGACCCCTAAGGCCTGCTCGACAAGACGCGCCTTGGCATAAATGGTGGCCTCGG
Source organism: Xanthobacteraceae bacterium (assembly GCA_030037185.1). The sequence continues at coordinate 2,862 of JASHRR010000913.1, forward strand.
AAACGTCGAATGCCGCGGCCAAGTCAGTAGTCTTCATATGCGGTGAAAACGACGGATCGTCGAGGAAATTTACGCGTCCGAGCACGTAGACGATGCCGGACGCCCAACTTTTTAACTGACCCGACCCGAGCGGGCTTTGGCGTTTGCGGCACAAGGCCGCCGCCATCGCGCGTGACAAAGTTTTGTATTCTGAATCCAGATGCTTGTGGCACACGGCGTCAGTCATCCTGACGATCGCCTCATACACCGGCAGCATGGGTTTTGGGACGGCAGTCGCGCGGGCAGGAGTTCTCATAGTGCGGACGCTACGATATTCGCCTGCATCGCGAAATAGCCACCCGATGTTCGGACTGTGGAAAACGGCGCAGACGATCGCCCCAATCCCGATGCCGAGATTAGCCGCCCCTCTCCCAATCTTCATCTGTCAGGGGCACCAGGCGTTCGATCCGCGCACTTCGAGAGAGCGTGGCCGGTTCATCCGGCGGCCTGCGCCGCAGACGATGTCGGAAATCGTCACGATGTGCTTGCCATCCTCCTCATCATTTCTGCGATTGCTTGAAGTACCGCAGATCAGGCGGCGGCTGGTCCTTGCGGGACGGCATCAGCATGCCGTCGCCGCTCATGAAATAGGTCTCCTTGCCGATCGAGACTTCTGCTGTGTTCTCCGTACAGTAGAACTCGCGCCAATACGGGCGTGAATCGGGGTTGCGTACATATTTTTTGTCGACGGTCCACGGCCGCGTCAATGCATGGTCGAATACCGTGATCTCGTCATGAAGAATTGTTCGGTCGCCCTTGTCGAGATAGAAGCGCTCCTTGAAGGTGGATTGACCGTCGAAATGCAGCGGTAGGCCGGACGCGTCGTAAGCCCGCGGCCCCTTAAACGGGCCGCGCGTTTCCACTTCGAGCACATCATAGACGCCGTCGCCGTCCTCGTCGATCCACTTGCCGATCGAATAGCCCTGATAGGTCGGCTCAAGGTCAGTCGGCCAGTCGCGCCCATCGGTGAAGATCCGACGATAGTGGTCGTTTTCGCCGATCAGGATGTAGGTGGTTTCCGGCGTGATGATGTATTCCTGCGGTTCAAAAGCCACCATCATCCGCGGCATGCCGCCTGGCAGACATCGGGCGGTGGAATAATTGCCAAGTCCGCCTTTCTCCTGGTCCGCCATGCTCTCCTCCAGCACCTTCTGATACTCCGGCGTAAGCGGGGCCCCTTGATAAGGTCCCCAGCCCTTGGTTTGATCAAAGGATGGCTGGCCCGGAAGCCCGCGAACGATGAATCGCCCCCACTGGCCCTTCCAATCCGGGTATTTCATCTCCTCGGAGGCCTCAGCGACACCGGTCGCCATCGCCACCGCCAGCGCCGCCACCCCGAACAGACCGATCAAGCTTCGATAAAGCATTCCATCCTCCCGTGGTTGTTGCCGGGTCCGATATTATACGCGCCGGTGCGCAGGTCACATTTGTCGCCGATGGCGCAAAAATGGGCTACCCCTTTGCTGCAGCATGTTCGATAAAGGCGAACAGTTGCAGGCAAAAAGCTTGCCAGCCAAGCTTATGTTGCGGAGAATGCCAAGCTCGTCATGCGGATCACGCCAATCGACAGGGGCAAAAGATGACATCACATCCGACGGCAGTCTTGATTGGCGCGGCGCTGGTCAGTGTGAGTAGCGCTGCGATGGCCCATCATTCGTTCGCCATGTTCGATCAAACAAATCCAATCGACCTCGCGGGTGTCGTGAAGGATTGGAGATACACCGCGCCGCATGTCTTCATCGTCCTTGAGGTCAAGCAAGCGGATGGAACGACCCAGGTGTGGAACCTCGAAGGCAACACCCCAAGTGCGCTGGCGCGCGACGGATGGACCGCCAGGACCTTGAAGCCCGGCGACGAACTCATCTTGAAGATCGACCCGTTGCGCAGCGGCGCGCCTGGCGGCGCGTTCAACATCAACAAGGTCACCTTCAAGGACGGCAGCCCGATCGTCGCCTCGCACTGACCGCCTCCGCCTTCTGCTGCGCGGATGCCCGCAATCGATAACCCGATCGACGGTGTTGCGGTGGTTCGGATATCGTCAGCATTGACGGTGCGGGCGATCGTCGATACTCGCGCGGCCGCTCGCGCATCATCCGGAGGGCGTATCATGAGATTTTTGAAGCCTTGCGTATTCTTAGGACTGCTGGCAATCCTCGCCATCTGGATTTCGTCACCGCGCGCAGAGACGTTGATTCCAGACGTTCCTCACCCCTATGCTGCGGATTTGCTGACGCATGTTCGTGCTGCGGCGAAAGCCGTCCCCGGCCCTTTGCCGATCCGCATAAACTTCACCAAGATTGCCGAAAGTCACCGCCCGCTCTCCGACATCATCGTTGGTGGCTCACAACAGGATTACGTGTCCGCCCGCACGGCATTTCAGGTGGTGTTTCCCGAAGGGTGGGTGATGATCGACTCGGGAATGGACGAGACAGTACATAAATTCTTCGGATTCGGGCGGGCGGAGCCCTATTGGGCAGACCGCAACGCGATTCTGCAGCAAGCGCTGACAGCCGCAAAGCTGATCGTCATCACGCATGAGCACGGCGATCATGTTGCGGGCGTGATAAGGACCGATGCGCGCGAGCAAATTGCTGCCAAGACACTGCTGACTCGCGCCCAAGTACAAACGCTCACGACTTATCCGCAGATGCCGGAAATTCGCCTGACCCCCGAAATGGCCCGCAGCTACATCGTAATGGATTACCAAAGCTACTTGCCGGTGGCGCCCGGAATCGTCTTGATCAAGGCGCCGGGGCATACGCCCGGACACCAGATGGTCTATGTCCGGCTGGCTTCTG
>JASHRR010000914.1 GCA_030037185.1 Xanthobacteraceae bacterium
CCTTCCTTTTCCGCGAGCCGGTCTGTTGGAGAAGGGCAGAATCCCGCAAGGTGAATGATGGCTTCGCACGCGAACGAATTGGCGGGTCGGATCCGCGACCGCATGCGGTCATACGGGAAACGAGAGCGAGGGTTGAGCGCTGAGCCCGATCTGCGCGATCCGCTTCGGCCGGTCGAGTCCGAAGCAATGGCGATGTGGCCGGTTCGACGCGGGTCAACAAGCCGGAAAACGATCACTCCTCGGTCTTTGATGAGGTGGGCGGGGGGGCCGTCTGCTCGACCAACCGCGTCCACCAGCTGCGTTTTCCAAGTGCCGCTGCGGGAGGCTCGCCCGTGGCATGATGGCTGCAGCCGGGACAAGAACGCCTTGAGCGGCTCACGCGGTAAGAGCCCGCTCAGTCATGCGTCGTCGCGACCAGATTGCTCCGTTTGCTATCTTCGCTATGATACCGTTATTCCCATCGGCATATAGCTGCCGGCAGGAGGCGATCAGATGAGCATGGATAGACGGCGTTCATTCGGCCTCATGTTCGCAGCTGTGCTGGCGCTCGGCGCAGATGCCACACCCGCATTCCCGCAAGTCAAGGAGCCGCTGGTCTTTGCGGCGGCCAGCCTGAAGACTGCGCTTGACGAGGTTGGGGTGCAGTGGCAGCGGGAGACCGGCAAGAAGGTTGTCATCTCCTACGCGGCCACCAACACGCTCATCAGACAAATCGAACAAGGCGCCCCGGCGGACATTTTCATCTCCGCCGATCCGGACTGGATGGACTACGGCCAGCAGAAAAATCTGATCAATGTGCAAACGCGCTCGAATTTGCTCGGCAACCGGATTGTCCTCATCGCTCCGAAAGAGGCCACCTTGACGCTCGACATCACGCGCGGGTTCGACCTCGCCTCGGCCTTGAAAGGCGGGCGACTTGCGATGGCTAACGTAGATTCCGTGCCGGCAGGAAAATACGGCAAAGCAGCGCTGGAGAAGCTCGGCGCCTGGGACGGCGTGAAGGACAAAATCGCGCAAGCCGAAAATGTACGCGCCGCTCTCGCATTGGTGTCGCTGCGCGAAGCCCCGCTCGGCATCGTCTATCAGACCGACGCCGCATCAGATCCGTCAGTCAAGATCATCGCCACGTTCCCGCAGGATTCCCATCCGCCGATCATATACCCGATTGCGCTCACCAAGACCTCGACCAAACCTGACGCGCGGGCTTTTCTGCGCTATATCCGGTCCGCGGCCGCAAGGCAGCCGTTCGAGCGTGAGGGCTTTACGGTCCTCGGTTCGGCCGCCCCGCGATCGTGAAAAAGCCGACGTGCCACAAGCAGATTTCGATATGGTCGAATCAAACACATTGCCGCCTGGTCCTTCACCTCTCCCCGGAGGCGAGAGGTCGGAGCGCGCTTGCGCAATCCGGGTGAGGGGGAAACGGGCCCACAACAGGCTCTGCGGCCCGCTCACCCAAAATGTGCGTGCGAAGCGCGCCCGTTCCGACCTCTTCGCGACAGGGAGAGGTGGAGAGACACTCGCTCAACGCTCTTCGAAAATGCTCTAAGGCAACGTTGAGCGATCGCCATGGATGGATGGCTCCATCTTTCGCCCGAGGAGTGGACCGCCGTAAAGCTTAGCGTGCGCGTTGCAACCGTGGCGATGTTCACCAGCCTCCCGATCGGGATTGCGGTGGCGTACCTGCTGGCGCGTTACAAGTTTCCCGGCAAATCGGTTGTTGACGGGATCGTGCTGCTGCCCCTCATTCTGCCGCCGGTCGTAACCGGATATCTGCTGTTGTTGACGTTCGGCCGGCGTGGGCCGGTTGGCTCGTTCCTGGCCGAGCAATTTGGAATTGTCTTCTCGTTTCGCTGGACCGGTGCGGCGCTCGCATGCGGCGTCATGGGGTTCCCGCTGATGGTGCGCGCGATCCGACTGTCGATCGAGGCCGTCGATCGCCGCCTTGAGGAAGCCGCCGGCACGCTCGGCGCCAATCCGCTCTGGGTTTTCATCTTCGTTACGTTGCCGCTGATTGCGCCCGGAATTATCGCCGGCATGGTCTTAAGCTTTGCCAAAGCCATGGGCGAGTTTGGCGCGACCATCACCTTTGTTTCGAATATTCCGGGCGAAACCCAGACCCTCCCTTCGGCGATCTACACGTTTACCCAGGTTCCCGGCGGAGAAACCGGCGCGCTGCGTCTTACGCTCGTGTCAATCGCAATCTCCATGGCGGCGCTCATGACTTCCGAATTGATGGCGCGATGGGTCGGCCGCAAGATTTGGACCGAATGACGATCGAGGTCGATGTCGCGCACCGGCTAGGCGTTTTCACGTTGGAGTTGCGCTTCACTTCTCAAGGACGGCTGACCGCGTTTTTCGGGCAATCCGGCGCGGGAAAAACCTCGCTCGTCAACGTCATCGGCGGGCTTATTCGTCCCGACCGGGGGCGGGTCGCGGTGGACGGAACGACGCTCACTGACACCGCAGCCGGCATTTTTGTGCCCACCCATCAGCGCCGCGTCGGATATGTGTTTCAGGAGGGCCGGCTTTTCCCGCACCTGACGGTTCGTCAGAACCTGCTCTTCGGGCGCTGGTTCAGGCCTCCCCAGGAGCGCAAGATCGAACTAGAAACGGTTCTTGATCTTCTCGGCATCGGCCACCTTCTGCACCGCCGACCGGGCGGGTTGTCAGGGGGCGAGAAGCAGCGCGTTGCGATCGGCCGGGCGCTTCTCGCCTCGCCTCGCCTCCTGCTGATGGATGAGCCGCTGGCGGCGCTCGACGAGGAGCGCAAGACGGAAATTCTGCCATTCATAGAACGGCTGCGCGATCAAGCTGATATTCCGATCATCTACGTGTCTCATTCTCTTGCCGAGGTGAGCCGGCTCGCCAATTCGATCGTCGTGCTGCGCAATGGCGGTATGGTCGCCAGCGGCGATCCGGCGGAGGTGCTGAGCCGGAGCGAACTCGTGCCTCAGGACGCCGTGGAGGAAGCCGGTGCAGTGATCGAAGCGCGGATATCACAACATGATATCCAATTCGGTCTCACGACGCTGCAATCCAAGGCTGGGCTGCTTCGTGCGCCCTACCTCGATCTGCCGACGGGCACCATCGTGCGGGTGCGCATTCGCGCGCGTGACGTGATGGTTGCAAAGGCTCCCCCCGTTGGATTGAGCGCATTGAACGTGCTGGTGGGAAAAATCATCGAGCTGCGAAATAGCGGAGAAACCGTGGTCGAGGTCGCCATCGACTGCAATGGCGTGAAGCTTGCGGCGCGGCTGACCAGAAAGTCAGTTGAGACCCTTCGGCTTGTGCCGGAACTGCCGGTCTACGCCATCCTAAAGAGCGTCGCCCTGGACAAGAGCACGCTCGCAAGGTCGCCACTATCTGCAAACCTCCGCGGCGCCGATCTGGCGTAGCGCTGCGTCTCGGGGAACGAAATGGCAGTCCAGCCATGATGCCCTGTTCCCTCATCCTGGGACCGCGGCCTCGCGCCGGCCTTTTCAGGATTACTTTGGTCGGCACCGTCGCCGCCGAGCGGTCAGCGCTCGCGAGCCCAGTAAATTCAAGGTCGCTCCGATGTAGCCGCAGATCCTGGCGCCCAACTGGATCATCTCCACGATATATCTTCGTCGACCCGCAGGACCAGGTGCGCAAGCCCGGCGACCACAAGAGGCGCTCTACAGCGGGCGATGTTGGAGTACGGCCCGACTTCGTAGCATTTCCGCCAAAGCCGAAATCCCTTGCGCCGTCAAGGCATACGGCGAATGAAGCTCGTGCCCGATCTTTCTGACGAGATGCTTTCGCTTGAGGTACTGCATCAGCGCGTTCATCGATTGGTGCGGTACGCTCAACGCGTTCGTCACCTCCTTGATCCGCAGTTCCCCGGAGTCAAAAATGGTCGACAGCACTTTGCGAACGCGTTCGGATTCGACTGGCAGGCGCGGCGCCTGCGCAGGCACGGTGGACCGGACGCGTTGAGGATGCTTCAAGCCAGCCTCTGTTACGCGATAGACCTGGTTTCCCCTCAATCCCTCCGATGCTTCAATCAACCGGCGCACAAGCAGACGTTCAAGTACTTGATGAATCTCCGCATCGGCCACCCCCGCCGCTCTCCTTATCTTAACGGCATCAGTGGCATACTCTCGCGGAGCCACCGATAACACGCGCTCCTCGCTGCGGGAGAGCGCCCGCGTTTTATCGTCCGTTCGCATCACCAGCCATAACGGATTCTCCGGGTCCGCGAACCGCACATGTCCCTGCGCATAGAGCTTTATCAACAGCTGGTGAACGGCCTGGCGGGTCATCCCAAGCTCTTTGACGATCTGCCTTCCGCGCATCGGTCGATCGAGCAGTTTAAGCAGGCGCCTTCCGCTCGGGCCTGGTGCGAGCTCGTTACCCCGCGGTCGCCCCGCAACGGTGTCGAAGCGGCAAGTCTTTCCGAGCGGTGTCGCCTGCCACCCCTTCGTCTGATGACGTTGCGCAAGCCCGAACTCAGAGAGCTTGCGCAGCGCTGCCGTCGCCCTGGAGAGACCGAGCTTTGCCTGCATGGCAATCTGGGACTGAGAGTCCCTGCCACTTCGCAGCGCGATCAGGCAGGCCGCCTGCGCCTCGGTGAGGAAAAGATTTCGGGCCTTCGGCATGCTGCGCTCCCCAGTTGATTCGCCATCGCAGTATGCGGTATTGGCGCCCTCATGCACCGAGTCGATCCAATGCTGTCCACAGGGCGCTAACCAATCCCCTCCCTGACGGGCCTGAAGGGAGGGGCTTTTGAGCCTCTTGGCGGCTGCTCAGAAGCCCGCGGTTATCAGACTCAGCCGGGACCCGGCCCGGGCTGCGTCGCAGACAGGCTCAAGACGGATGTTTCCTCAGTTCGGACCTCTCGGAGGCGAGACGGCAGGCTGGCTCGGGATAAGCACGAAACGGGTCTCGTTCCGGTCTGCAACGATGTGGAGGGGAGATCGTCAAAGATGTCGGGCACCAGTACTGCCGTATCCTCCAGCGCGGAAACGGCTGCCGCTACGCGGCGCGCTCCGAACCCCCGGCATGAATGCCGGGCTACGTCGCGCAATTTGATCGCAATGTAGCGACGATGAAGCGCCAGTTGCATCTCAACCTGTTCATCCACAGCCGTGGGCA
>JASHRR010000915.1 GCA_030037185.1 Xanthobacteraceae bacterium
CACTTCATCACGCCTGATGAGCAGCTCGCCACGCTCTTCCAGGCATTTCAACGGACGTTGGATTCACGGGCAACCCTGCTGGAGCGTTCTTCGCGATTCCACGATGTTCTGGCCTGCATCATCAGCCGTCACGCGTCCCCTTCTCAAACATGGCGAAATATAAAGAGAGAACGCCCCGCCGTCAGACGCGTCCGCCAATACCTGCACGAAAACTACGCGGACAATTTCACTCTGGATGAACTCGCTCGCCTGGCGGGCCTGAGTGGTTTCCATTTGAACCGCGTATTTCGCATGGAGGTGGGCCTTCCACCTCATGCCTATCAAACGCAGGTCCGTCTGACCAACGCCAAGCTGCTACTCACGAAAGGATAGTCGATTGACCAGGCTGCTATGGAAGCTGGTTTCTTTGATCAAAGCCACTTTACGAACAAATTCAAACGCCTCTTTGGTTACACGCCGGGGGTATATCAGAAGAGCTTTCTGAAGAAGTAGCCGATCGTGTGAAATCCAGATGCCGGACGCGGTGCATCTGCATATGTTGAAGTTAGGACTCTTGCGCTCTCATCACGGCGAGGCTCTAACTGAAACATCAGCCTCGAGAGGCACACTCCTGTGCGCTTTCAGCTCGCGGGCGAACCGGTGGTGACAGGAGAATTCCACTACATGACTCACATCGATTGGCTCGCCAGTCGCGGATATACGATGATCTAGCTGTGGTGGCCCGTTACTTTCAACAGAGAGCGCGACCGGGTCACCGGACGCTTCTTGGCAGTCATGTGGGGGAACCTTGCCGATCCGATCATTACCGGTCCCGGAGAGGTTGGACGGCCAAAACTTTTCGCTGAAATCCCTGACAGTCGGTTCACAGACGGCAGCGGCCCCCCTCATGGCTGCAGGCCCTGGAAGGGACGCTGATGCTCAAATATGTACCGCGCACCGGCGAATGGGGAGGGCCGGAGGTATGTCAGGTAACATGCACGCCGATTAAGACGCCGGACGTGACGGTCGATTGGAGGAAACCAGCGGAAGGAACGATTGCATTCCGGCAAGCAGGTGGTCAGCCTTGCCGACCATGTATCACGTCGTGAACGCACTTGCTGACCTACCAGTCTTGACAGAGCGCGGTGCCTCGATCGCGCGCACTCACGGCGGCAAGTCTTATCGCGACACCGAATATTGAAATGACAACTTAAGATTCCTCACAGCAAGCTTCAACGTCGGCGAAGCGGTTGTGCGACGCCGCAGATGAGGCCGCGGAACTTCCGTTGTGGGTCACTTTGAGACCAAATCGCAGGCCGCATCCTTGGCCGTCTATCGGTCCGGTCCTCCTGCATGACTGACGTTTTGCACCTTCCGTTCGTCCTGAACAACGCGTTCGGACGAGAATCATTCCATACCGATGGCTGAAACCAGCCGTTCGGGGCACCAGAAGAATTTCCGACTAATCTGGCGTTGCGGATCGAATACCGGATCGGTGAGCCTGATCTCAACTTGTTTTGTGTTTCTGAGAACGTCGTGACGATTGCTGAAAGGTTGCAGCACATAGCACCGTGCACGACGGCGAGCCTTGTATGCCGCCTATGAGCCGATTATGGTTGATAATCATCGCATCGCGACCGGAGATATCACTCATGACCTTACGAATGCCGAGAGGCAGGCGAGCTGGCGCGAGCTTCATCTGAAAAACGGAAACGACACCAAGTTGCGCGCTCAGTTCATTTTCGACGCCAGTGCCGGGGCGCAGTCAAGCGGATCGCCTGTCACAAGGGTTGCTCGGTGACGTCTCTCATCAAGAGGTGGGCGGCAAGCGCTGAGCGCCGCATCACTCATCAGCTCTCGGGCAAGGCTAAAGCAATATTACGATGGCGAATAGATCGAATCGTCGCCCCTGAAACGCGGTTATCAGTCATAGCCAGAACAACCAGCTGCACCAATGTACGAACAGGCCATTGCAATCCATCGGTCTTTCCGGCCACCGGAAGAATTTTCCCCTGATCTGCCTGGCATAGAGGGCCGCATTTCGGCGTTGATGCCCGGCCGCGGCATGAAGCGTTGCCTCGGATCGCAATGTGGCCTGGTCGTTCCATCTCAGTGCACCGATCGTTAGGGTTACCGGTAACTGTGCTGACGCGAGTCGTCGCAACTATTCCTCGCCGTAATATCGCTTCAGGGCCTTGCCTGACAGGCGTGCCGTGACCCGGCGCTCAGCGCTTGCGGCCAGGTCGCCGATCAGCGCAGGTACGCTCTGCCGAGGTCGAATGGCTGTCCGAGGCCGACTGGGCCGGATGACGTTGGTACGAGCAGGTTATCGGCAGCGGCGAGCGGCGACAGTCTCAGGGGCGGCGGCGCATGGCGCGTAGGCCGGTTACCGGTAACTAGCTGGCGGCATTCACCCGCACCTACGGCATAACGCCCCTTGACGCCAGCGTGCTTCATGCGCATATATTTGCGCATGCGTGGCCTTGAAAACGACCGCGTCAAGGTGGTTGCCCGGTTGAAGCGGGAAGGCTGGGAATGCCGGCACGGCGGGCGGCACGATGTGTTCAAGCATCCGGAGAGACCCGGGCGAATCGTTGTGCCGAGGCATCGGCAGTTGTCACCGGGTGTTGCACGAGAAATCGCGGAGACGGCAGGGTGGAACGAAGATTAAGAGGCACGCGCTACATCGCCTTGGTGGACGGTAGCGCCGGCAAGTACGGGGTCATTGTTCCGGACCTTCCCGGGTGCACCTCGGGCGGCGAGACACTCGACGAAGCGTTGCATAACGCTGTTGAGGCTGTCCGTTTGTGGGCGGAGGACGCCATTGCCGATGGAGAGGCTTTGCCTCCTCCTCGCTCGCTTGAAGATATTCGTTCTGACCGCAAGGTGGTCAGGGCTGTTGCCGAGGGTGCGGCGCTGGCTGTCGTACCGCTGGTGATTGATAGCGGCAGGCTTGCGAGGGCGAACCTATCGATCGACGAGTGGATGCTTACGGCGATCGACGAGGCTGCGAGGGCTCGTGGTCTGACAAGGTCGGCCTTCCTGGTGTCTGCGGCGCGCGAGAAGATCGAGGGCGATACTTGAGATAGAATACACACACCCCAAACGCAAAGCTGGCGAGGAAAGCCATAGATCGATATGGCATCGAGCGTCTGTTCGTAGCCGCGCTCTTTATGATCAAGCGGCGAGGGTTCGTCGAGGGGGACCGTATACTCTCGAACGAAGATGTCATGGCGTTCTGCGAGACGCTCGACGAAGGCGGCATAAAAGAGTTGCCCCAAAATCGCCCATCGCGTGAGCGCAGGCAGGGACGTAAAATTGCAGTAGCTCGTGAAAGACGCACGTTGTTACCGCATAACCGCTAGCTTGCGCCATTCGCCTGACGGATCGCGAGCCTCCGCAGATTGCCTGCGTGATCGATGCGTCTTTCATGACGTCATCCAGCTCCTCTCGGGTCAGCTCCCGCAGGGTCAAATTATCGGCATAAATGCGGAGAACTCCGCAATGCGCGCAGAGCGAGAGATGTCCGGGGCGCGGTGGTCCGGCTCCATCGATCGGCAAAGCGCCCGACAACAATTGTCCGTACGAACACCACGAAATCTGGCACTCGGTGTTGAGTGTCGCTCATGAATTCCCTTCCCGTCGAGGGTGAGAAGACGCAAAGTTCTCGAAAGCACTGTGTTCTCAACGTCTGGCCGGGCGCGTCAGACTTATGCGGGCCAGGCGTACTTAGAAAGCCATAGATTCGCAGCGAACCAGCCAAGCAATATTACGATGGCGAATAGACGAGCCGTCGCCAATGAGCGCGGTTATCAGGTGTAACTAGAATAACCAGGTGCACCAACAAGCGAACAGGCAAATTGCAGTCCATCGGTCGTTCGGGCCACGGGAAGAACTTTCCCTGATCTGCCGCGCGGCGGCGCGCACACCTGCAGCATGCCATTCCAAGCGTGCTTCCGGTCTGCGGCTAGGTTATGGTATAACCCTATCGCCGCCGCCGGAGCTATGTCCGTGATCTTGACCAATGCCGAGAAGTAAGCTCGCTATCGGGAACACCAACTTGGTGTCGATGGCGAGAATGCGCGTCCGCTCAATCTCAACGCCGGCACCAGGGCGAAAATGGGCCGCCTCGCGCGCCGTCGAGGTTATACACTAACCGCTCTCGTCGAGGAACCGGTCGAGCGCGCCGAACGGCGGGTGACGGACAAAGCTCACCAGCAAGACGCTGCAGGTTTACCTCGACAGCGAATAGACGCAGCCTCGTCAACCAGCACGGTTATGCGATAACCGGAGCAGTGAAGTGCACCAATGAGCGGCCGACCCCACATGAGTGACGAGGACGAGGTAATCAATGCTGCGTGAAATCCAGGCAACGATATTATCGCATACTACCGACGCCCACGCCGCGATAGACCTCGGCCGCGGCATTCACGATCGCGAGGAACGCTGCACGTTCGTTGTCACGACGGATGCGCACGTTGCTCATGATGCTGCTTGCCAAGTGACGCGTCCCGGTTGATGAAGATGAACTCGCGTCGCCTCATGTGCCCCCCTCAGAGGATCACATCCTACCACACCGCTGGAAGGGCTGCATCGCACCGGGGGCACAAGCTCGATCGTCCGTGTCGCTCGCGGGCCCTTGGCTTCAAGCGATGACGCGCGCAGCGCTAAATACGCTGGCCCCGCCGCCGACAAGCTGCGCTGATACCGTGCATCGATCGCACGTGCCGCCGGGCAGGACCCTGGTTCGATCCAGCCACCGCCGTCCACCAGGAGCCCGTCTGTCGCGCTCCGCTCACGACGCTCGCCGGCGCCGAACTGGTTCTGCAGAATGACCAGGCTTCCCCAAGCGCTGGCCCCAGTCGGTAGGGGCCAGGTGCGCGAAGCAGCAGCTGAACCGCAGCGAGGTCGAATGCTGGCCGGCGCCTTTGTCGACTGGAACGAGCTCCACCACGCTCTGCCGGCCCAGTTCTCTCCCGGACCGTGCCGAGGGCAAATTGGCGCTTCCGGTCGCGCTGCTCCCCTCCGCGCTGCAGCCGCCGTTGCTCGACGAGCTATCGCCGCGAGGAGCCGAGCAAGTCCGATCCGGTACAGCCGCTCAAACACCCTTGTTGCGGCGGCCTCATGTTCATCATCGAGACCTTCGATCCCGGCCGCCAACACCACGCCTCATGGCGAGGACGGCGATGCGCGCTGCTTGGAGTAGGGCGTGTCCGATCCCTACATCTGAGACCGAGCCCTGCGAGTTGTGGTAACCTATGTCAATGGACGAACGAATCAGAACCATCACCGAGGAAGTAGAGCGTCTGCCGGTGCCTGACCGCGTCAGGTTGGTGGAACTCCTGCTGGCAAGCTTGGACAAGCCGGACCCTGATATCGACCGGGCCTGGGCGGAAGAATGCGATCGGCGGCTGGACAGATACTTGCAAGGTGAAACGACAACACTGGATGCAGAGGAGGTGCTGGCCAAGTACCTGAAGCCGTGAAGATCAGGTTCACGGCAGATG
>JASHRR010000916.1 GCA_030037185.1 Xanthobacteraceae bacterium
GAGATGAATCAATCGGCTCGTTGCGGGCGGTGAGCAGTCCGTTTGATTCCTCTCCAATTACACGCTAGCCTACTCAATATGAATAGATTCGTGAGCATAGGTGCGGCTGCCAAGGCGCTGGGTGTTTCGGTGTCCACGTTGCGGCGATGCGCCCCGATCGACGCGACAACTGTCGACCATGATTATGAAGTGTTGCCTCACGAGCTGACCAATCCGCGCTACGTGGGGCTGGCACCATGGCAATCATCCCATCTCTGATGCATGCGCTGATGTCGAAAACCGCTCGATCCCAGGGGTCCGATAGGTTCCTGCCTTCGCACCCACCTCCGAGTTGGAATACTCTCCCGCAGAACGGCCAAATGTCACCAGGATCCAGGAACCGTTGAAGGGCAGCCGCAAGCCCTCACCGGGCAAGCGAAGGGGGACCCAAATAGGGGACCTAAGAGAACCCACCCGAAAGCCCCGCGGCCACGGTTGAGCTAAGTCAAAGCTCCGGCCCAACGGACCGGGTGTAATTCTTCCTGTGCTCTCCACCCCCCATCCTGTGGGAGCATGGCTCCGACCGCCCCCGCCCCCATCCTCCGGTCGGAGCCTTTTTTGGCTCGCCGTGAAGCCGGTGTGTGGATTCCGATTGATGCCGGTGAGAGCCTGATGGACATCGCCATGATGCACTTTCTCGAGGCGGACGGGGGATGCCTGGCTGCTCGATAAAGAGGATCGGCTCGCCGCGCCCCCGACACCGGATGGGGATCCCAAACTTGTCCACAATCCAAGAGACCGACGCTAACTTCACCATCGAAAGGAAGGGGCACCACCGCATCGAGGGCGATGTGTTCATCTACGTGGATCGCAAGACAGGCGGGACCAGAGCCATCCTCGGATACCCACGCCGAAGTTGGAGCAAGCCGCGAGCAGCAGCTGAGATTTCAATTATTTTTGGCTAGCATTACCGCGCTGATCGAGAAATGGGCGCAGAGCGCAGGAGCGCCGGATCACGGCGAGGCCGCGCTCTCAGGCACCGGAGGTGGGTTCGGCACCACAAACAACAAGCCAAATGGAGAGCGGCTCCATGAACAGCGCGACAATCCGCCGGACCCGTTTTCTGGGCACGATGGAGGTTGCTGGGCGCCCGTCGTGACCGAAGTCGTGGGCTCCTGACCGCAAGGGCATTTTGCCGAGAATCTAGCGGTGGACCCCGCAGGGGCTCTGTATGTTGAGTCTGCACTCCCATAACCGCATCGACCGTTTCGATCCGAAGACTCGGAAGGTTGAGGAATATGCACGGCCGACGGCGCCGGTCGGCGGGGCTAACCTTTGATGCTGCTGGGTCGCTCTGGGTCACCGGCGGAGCCGTGGGACACGTCCCCGGATATATTTGGCGGATCCGCTCGGGTCGGCCTTGAGCCATGGGTAGAGATCGACGCGATGTTTATGAATGGCTGCACCCCACACCTTGACGGCCGGACCTTGCTGGTTTGCGAGAGCGTCACGGGGCGCATTTTCACGATCGATCAGAAGGAGAAGCGCTGGGGCGTGTGGCTTCAAGATGATCGCCTGCGCTCGAAGGCGCCGCAAACGCCGGGCCAACGGAATCAAGTTGCACGACGGCTGGGCCTGGATTTCCATCACGGATCAGAACCTGGTCGTCCGAGCGAAGATTGCCGCTGACGGAAGCGCCGGACCCACAGAGGTTGTCGCGGAACAGTTGCGCGCGGATGATTTCGCTTTCGGCGAATCCGGAGCAGCCTATATCGCGACGCATCCCGCGCAGGCTGTCCTGCGACTTCATCCCGATGGCAGGCGCGAAACGATCGCTGGACCACACGAAGGTGCGGTCGGTAGCACCGCTTGCGCATTTGGATGTGGACCGGAAGATTGCCAGGCGCTCTACGTGACAACGACGGGCGGTCTTCGATATCCATATAGGGACGCGATCCAGGATGCGAAGCTACTGCGATTGAACGTCGGGGAAAACGGGCAAACGTTGCTCCCTGAGCTGCCATGACAGCTCTCAGCGATCAGGCAATTGGCGTTGTCGTCTCGCGGCGCGTGCCGACGGCTAAATGTGGAGGCAGCTTGCGCGTCCCGCCATTTAAGAAACGCTTGGCGCTCTCTTCGTGCGTGGACCGAGTCGAAGACAAGAATGTCATAACTCATCGCAGTTCGCGTTTTTGACAGAGCGATTCGTTAGCGCGCGTAAATGTTAGGCCGCCGTCCGTTAGGCGTAGTTGGCTCTATGCGCCCTTTAGCGCCTATACACCGATGCCCGTTGAGCGCGTTTGCTATCTCAGTGGGCCCCCATGCCCCAGCCTTCATCGCCGCACCTTGGCCGCATCAATCGAAGCAGGTCGGCCCTTGTACAGGCCCTCCCCCTTGGCTCTCGCAATGCCCTCAAGCTGACGTTCCCGGCGTAGGTTCGTCTCGAACTCTGCAAACACGCCAAGCATATCGAGGAAGCATTTGCCCGCTGCGGTCCTCGTGTCGATCGGTTGTTCTGTGGCCTTTAGGGATGCGCCACGCCCCTTCACAGTGCTCACGAGGTCTTGCAAGTCGCCAATGTATGTTGTCGAGTCGACGGGTGAGGGCGACCACCCGTTCCGATTGAAGACGACCACGATAGGAATATTGACCTATGGAACACCAAGCGGTCATTTAGTCTTGATTATCAAAGTTCTTGCAGGCTAGCTAAAGCGGGCCAGTCGCTCAGCAGGAGTCGAAATTATATCATGAAAGTGTGTTCGATGCCTTGGAAGTGGGTTGGCAGGGCAAGCGTTTTTGTAGCGGCCTTAGGAGGAACGGCAGCCTTCGGAGCCGATGCAGGTAAGGGCCTGCAGATCGCGCGTCGATGGTGCGCACCGTGTCACATCATTGAGCCAAATCAGCGGACAGGCAGCGAGGCAGTACCGCCTTTCGCCACGATAGCGCGTATGCCTAGTCTGGATGCGTCGAAGATCGCCCTCTTTTTGCTCAACCCGCATCCTAAAATGCCTGATATGTCGCTTACCAGGGATGAAGCGGCCGATCTCGCGGCGTATATTGTCACGCTGAAGTGAGCTCGGCTGCGTTCTTCCGGCATCTTGCAAGTGTCACCCGCGGTCAACGGGCACTGCCACGAACTTCACCTCATTGCCTGTCTTCACATGCAGTAGCACATAATGCCTGCCGCTCTTTTCAGCGGCATCGATGGCATTGCGAAGATTGACGGCCGTTGTGACTTTCCTGCCGCCGGTGTCCAAAATCACATCCCCATTCTTTACGCCGCGATCGGCGGCAGCCCCGTCGGGATCGATCTTGGAAACCGCGACGCCGTTGCCGTCGTGCTGGGGCGTGACCGTTATGCCCAGTTTCGGCACGTTAGTATCGCTCCGTCGTGGCGTTTGGGGAGCGGCGCCAGCTTCACGCTGCCCCGGTAGGCTGGCTGCCGTCATGTTAAATATCTTTTGCTGCCCACTGCGGATAACGCTGAGCCGCACAGCAGCCTCGGGTGACAGACTGCCGATCGTCCTCGCGAGGTCGCGGGGGTCGCTGATGTTCTTTCCATTTACGGACAAGATGACGTCGCCGGCCTCAATGCCCGCTTTTGCCGCCGGGCCCTCAGCCTGCGGTTCGGCTACGAGAGCGCCCCGCGCCTCCTTGAGGCCGAGGCTGTCGGCGATATCCTCCGTCACGGGCTGGATTTGAATGCCGATCCAGCCGCGCGTCACCACGCCTTTTTCCTTGAGCGGAGAGATAACCGCCTTGACGATTTCAGCGGGAGTGGCAAATCCGATGCCGACTGAACCGCCCGACGGGGAAACGATCGCGGTCGTCATGCCGATGACGTTGCCGTCCATGTTGAAGGCGGGCCCTCCTGAATTGCCTCTGTTGACGGGGGCGTCGATCTGGATGAAATCGTCATACGGTCCCGCGCCAATATCGCGTCCCCGGCCGGAAACGATGCCGGCCGTCACCGTGCCGCCCAGACCGAACGGGTTGCCGACCGCGAGCACCCACTCACCGATCTCGGGGCTTGACTCAGCGAAGGTGACGAAAGAAAAGCGGTCGCCGTCCACCTTGATGAGGGCGACGTCCGATCGTGAATCGATGCCGATGACCTTGGCGGCCTGGGTCTTGCCCTCGTCAGTTGTGACTTCGACCATCGTGGCCTTTTCGACAACATGCGCGTTGGTCACCGCATAACCGTCCGCCGAGATGAAGAAGCCCGATCCCTGGCCCATGACAAGGTTACGGCCACTGGAACCGGATGAGCCGTCCTTTTCTTCAGGCAAGCCGTGACGGCGAGAGAAGCGCGCAAGTGGCGTCTCATCTGACAGTCCGTCATCGGTTGTTGCCGATCCAGCGTCGATTTTGACCCGGACCGCGATGACGGCTGGCTTCACCTTCCTGACAACCTCGGTGAAACTGGCCGGGTGCTGAAGCGAACCCGCATAGGCAGACGTTGTCAAAGTCGGAAGCATCGCCGTCGGCAAGGACACGCCAAGCATCGTCACGAGCGCTGTGCACCCAAGGAGAATTCGCCCCGGCGTCTTCCATTTGCGACTCGACATTGCATTCCTCTTGTTGGACGAGGCTTCATACGTCGGTGACGGGATAGGATCTTGACCTTGCTCAAAGACCGCGTGTAAAAGAGTTGTGCGATTTTGACGCGCGTCAAATTTGTGCTGCAAAGCTGTTGCGACCCGCGCTCGCGCCAACCAGGTTGAGCCGACAGTTGCGGGTACCGATGGATGCCCTCGCGGTCCCTGTGTTCTTGATGGTCATATAACCGGCCGCAACGCTGGCGCCGCGAGGCGTCGCCGGTGACCACGGCTGATCGACTTCGATCGAGTTGGCCTTGTATTCCTGAGCGTCGGCGATGGAAGCCACCAATGCAGACAAGCCAACAACAGCTGCGATGAGGATAGCGTGTTTCTTGACTACCTCGTTTGACTGAACTGATGGATGTAGCCCCAAATTGGCATCCGGCTGTCGAATTCGTCTCTGTCCTGATTTAGGTCGATGCAAAATCAGTCGCCAAGCCACAAAGCTCATTCTATAGTTCGCTGGTCACGGCCACAGAGCACCGTCCGGCGGCTGCCGCCGGACGGTGCTTGTAGCTCCAAGTGCAGTCGGCGCTGTCACGACCGCTTGAACGAGTTGTAGACCATGCGGAGCCAGTTCTGAGCCTGCTGGTCGTTCGCGGCCCACTTCTTGTCGAGATCGGCCAAAGGCTTTTCGGCAACTACCTGTTGCTCGCTCTGGCCCTCATCGAACAAATTCCGGACGCGGTCGCGCGAGGTCACCAGCATCTCACGCCACGCAATTAGGTCTGCCTTTTTTGCCAGCGCGCCGTGGCCGGGCACGACTTTGGTATCATCGTTCGACACCTTGATGTAGCCGTCAACCGCGCGGATCAGGCCCCTAACGTCGCCACCATTCGCGAAATCGATAGTGTTGTAGCGACCGGTATTGGTGAAGGTGTCGCCGGTAGCAAGCACATTGGCGTCCGGGAAGAACACCCAGGTGTCACCGTCGGTGTGCGCATTGTTGACGTGATTGAGCAACGCTTCCCGGCCCCCCACTTGCACCGTCTTTAAGCCGCCTACGTAGGTTTCGGTCGGCAGCGCCTCGGCCGCCACGGGGGCCGTCTTGTTGCCAGTTAGGCCGTTCATGGTGCCGGCAGTAAGGCGGACCCTGATGTTATCCTGCGCTACGACAACTGCGCCGTCCTTATGGAAGGGCGCGTTTCCGCCGGTATGGTCGCCGTGAAAATGAGTGTCGATGAGATACTTGATGGGCAGTGGCGAGATTTTCTCGATCGCAGCCTTGATCTTGTCGTGGAGCGGCGCAAACTCGCTGTCCACCATGATAATGCCGTCGGTCCCGACTGCCACCGTGATGTTGCCGCCTCGGCCTTGGAGCATGTAGGTTTTATTCCCGAGGTCAGTCGTCTTGATTTCAACCCTAGAGAAATCGACGTTCTGTTGCGCGATAGCTGTTCCAGCGAACAGCATTGCTGCGCCCGCAAGCACCGCAAGTGTGATGTCTCTCATGTCATCCTCCAATAGCAACAACGTTCATTTCACGGAACGACGCCTATTACGCGCCGCCGCTTTCCTGAGGTTGCAGGGTTTTGAGGTTGGTTTCAGAGTTGAATCAGAGTGCGCACAGCGCCTCCGATGAATGGGGGTCGTACTTGGTCATTGAGGCGGCGTAGCGGCCTGAAAAGTCACGACCGTGTGAGACGCCTGGACAATTCGCCGCGTCGCTTATCGCTTACTGCTTCGCCACATTGCTTCCGGCCAACGCAACCTTTCGAGTGCCCGCCGTCTGGCGTCCCTTATCGTGAATGTCGTCAATTTCGATAATCTGGTCGCCGGACTTAATCGTATTTCGAATATCAGCTAAGTAAGCGCGTCCCTCGGGAGGCCCTCAACAGCGCGTACAACTCGCCGACTTCGCCGTCGATCGTGAAGCTCTTGGCCTTGGTCCGCCGGGCAGCTGCCGTAATGGCTAACAGTCGCGCCGTGCAGTCGTAAGCGTTGTGCGCTGAAGAGCCGAACAGTGGGACCGTCCGCCGTTCTTTGATCCGGCCATTCAGTCACCTTACGATCTAATACATGCCGCGCTTGCTCCGCAAAACGACTTTAGTATCGCAACAAAAGAATTCCTAAATAAGATAACCATGCAGCACGTTGTCGGCAGTGCCCGTTCTCGGTACAAGGGATAAGTCGTGATGTCGAGGGCGACCGTCCGAAATAGAAACCCCGGTCCAAAGGCGTGGAGGCCGGACCGGGGTTCTACGCGCTAGTCACAGGATCGGCTCGCGATGCACCACCCGTCGAAAATAGGATACGTTCCGGCCATCTGGGAACAGGGTTAACCGCATCATGGCCGCGACTCGGCGACGGCGCGTTCGCAAAAATAAAGCGGCTCGGATGAGGTGCGGATCGGAGGCTACGCGCGGTGACTTGGATGGGGTGCAACGCGCGCGATCATACGTTAACGGCAGGGCGGGGATTCTTCGCGTGAGGTAGCTCACACAACGGTGGGGGCACCGTGGCGAGCGGTGCCTATCGGCGACGGCGCGGCGCAAAGAGGCGGCCCGACCTCTCTGCGGGGAGGTGACGGGGCGGAGGCCGGGCCTGCGCTCGGCCGTGGTGAGCATGGGGGAGTCGACCGGGCGCTATGGCTTTTTCTCGCAAGAAACAGGCCAAACTGGCGACCGCGCCGGGGCGATGGCGCGGCCGGAACATGACAAATAGTTAATGCGTTGTTCCGACATGCCGGAAATTCGCCTACTCTTCCCGCTGCGCTTCGGGATCACGACATCCGGCGGGCCTGCACGGCTGTCGAACACATCCCGCGCGGTTGGACATCTTGGACGACTTGCCGATACACCGGCATTACGGGCGAGAGTCCCGCCTAGCCGGCTCGGCGATGGCGCGGCGCAACCGAGTGGTGGCGGGCACCCGCGCACGGCCGCTTGCTTTAACGTGCGCGGTCTGAACGTTAGCATTCGGCCACTACCCGACCACTAAATGTTTACTTAACCGGGCCGCAGCTCGGCGACGGCGCGGTGCCTCGGCCCCTTCCAAGTGGAGGCGCCGTCCACGGACCGCCGGGGACCGCGCCACCCGCAAGCGCTGTCGCGCAAGCCGGGCGCCTTCAACGCTGGACTGGGCTCGCGCGTTCCCGCTTGGCGCGGAACTAAACACTAGGCGGAAGTTACCAGGCAACTTCCGACTAGGGCGAAAACGGCTCGCCGGCCTCGCCATTTGGCGCGTGGTAGCCTTTCCGAGAGCAGCCCAT
>JASHRR010000917.1 GCA_030037185.1 Xanthobacteraceae bacterium
TAGCGCGATTGCTGCTCGGCGTGTTGCTCGGGATTCGCGTCTTAGCGCGTTCGAAGCCGGACCGCGCATTGCTTGAGGGAGTAGCTCGACCCGCACTTGCCCTGCTCGACGGCCGACGTCGTAACACAAAGAAGGGAGGCCGCGCTAATTGAAAGCTGGATTCGGCGAGAGAATTCCCCAAGGGCCCAATCGATCAACGCAACCGATCGTGAACGCGAACATGGTTGATGCACCATCGCTCTTCGTATGTTGCCCTGGAACATCTCCGAACAATCATCGCGCGGCGGTCCGAGCAGGTGAGCAGGTTTGTATAGGGGTTCACGATGCGGGCTCTTATGTGCTTCGTAGCAGGGAGGCCGGAGGAAAATGACGTCTCCCTCATCGCCAAAAGCGTCGCAGCCTTCTGCTGCGCGTTTGTTGATCGATAGCGACACCAGATGAATTCGAATAGCGAACTCGCAGGCCGCGTTGCGATCGTTACTGGTGGGGGACGCAATATCGGGCGGGAAATCGCACGATCGCTTGCAGCCAGCGGCGCGGCTGTCATCGTCAATGTCCGCTCGAATCGCGACGAAGCGGCGAGCGTTGTGCGCGAGATCAATCTCGCAGGCGGCCAAGCGCTCGCCGTCGCGGCTGACGTCGCCGATTCTCAGATGGTGCAGAAGATGGCCGTCGCAACGGCGGAGCATTTCGGCCGCATCGATATTCTTGTCAACAACGCGGCGGTGCGCGCAGAACAGACGTTGTCGGAAATGACGATTGAACAATGGCGTTCCGTCACCTCCGTGATTCTCGATGGTGCCTTTAACTGCGTCAAAGCCTGCCTGCCTTATCTGCAAAAGAGCGGTGCCGGCGTGATCGTGAATATTGGTGGATTGAGCGCGCATACCGGGGCAAAGCGGCGCCCGCATGTGGTGACCGCGAAGGCTGGCCTGATTGGCTTTACGCGTGCGTTGGCACATGAGCTCGCAGACGACAAGATCAGGGTGAACATGGTATCGCCGGGGCTTATGGAGATACCGCGACCCGCGGGGACAGATCAGCCTCAGCATGAGATGCTGGTTCATAGGCTGGTCGGCCGCCGCGGCGTTCCTCACGATATTGCAGCAGTTGTCCAGTTCTTGTGCAGCCCAGACGCGAGCTACATAACCGGACAAAATATCATGGTAAATGGTGGAGCGTTTTTGGGGTGACGACTGTACGTCCGATTCAAGCTATTCCGAACTGGCCCTGAGAGGAGGCAGGCCCCCCACCTCGACTCACGCGCAATCAATGGAAGAAGGGGCGATGATCGATCTTCAGTACTGCACCACTCCGAACAGACACAAGGTCACGATCTTTCTCGAAGAGGCTGGGCTGCCCTACCGGATTTGGTCAACCTCGGCAGAGGCGACCAGTTCAAATCGGAGTTCCTTGCGGTGCAGGGTCAGAAGCTGGAAGATTTTCCGCACGTCAAGCGATGGTTGAACGCGATCGCCGCGAGGCCGACGATCAAACGCGCCTATGAATTGGCAAAGAAGATCAATACCCAGCCGTCCGCGAGTGATGAAGCGTCGCAAAAAAAATCCTGTCGCCTCCGTGATACCTCCCGCTGCCGATCCGGATTGCCGGTTCGGCCTCTATTGCTGGCGCACCAAGCTCGCGCTCAGACATAAGGGCCTCACCTCGAGACGATAGCGTGGCGTTTCACCGACAAGGATGCCATAGCAAAGTCCGGACAACGTCGGGTTCCGGTCCTCGTTGATGGCGACAGGGTTGTGTCCGAGTCCTGGGCAATCGCGGAATACCCGGAAGATGGTTACCCGCATCGGCCTTCCTTATTCGGCGGAAAAGAAGTGCAGCGCATCACACGCTTCGTCAACTCCTGGGCGGATACGGTCGTCGATGCTGCACTCATCTCCATTTCTCCATTTTGCTAACGGATATTTATGCGCATCTTCACGAGAAAGACCGGATCTACTTCCGCGAGAGCCGGGAGAAACGATTTAGTATGCTACTCGATCAGGTATCCGCCGATCGCGCGTCCACGATTATTGGGTTCCGGCAAATCCTGCAACCCGCAGGGGCCATTCTGGCAACGCAACCTTATTTCGCCGGACCGCGTCGACTTTACGCCGACTACATACTCTTTGGGTGCTTCATGTGGCCACGCAGCATAAGCAAGCTCCGTTTACTGAATTCAGACGATCCCATTTTTTCCTGGCGAGAGCGGATGCTTGATGGCTTCGAGGGGGTTGGCTCGAAAAGCGCCCGGATATGGCGAGTAGACCCTGTCGCTGGATCGATTGAGGGGACGGCTCGTTGACTTGGAAGGACGACCATGGGCGCCCCCGTCGAGCAGCTTCTTGACGTGAGGAATGGTCGCGACACAGCGCGGACGGCGCTGCTGGTTGCATGAGCCCTGACGAAACTTATGACCAAGAGCGCGGTCGATTTGGGATCGATGGTCACCTTTTCGAGCTTCGGCGGGGGCGGCAATGGAACGGCGGATGGTCGATGATGCCCTGCGCCGATGCACGCGCGGCGACAGTTGTGAGCAGAGAGGCGAGCACGACAGCGCACACCAGCTTGGGGCGACGGGAGCGGTAGGTAAGATTCTCGCCTGCTGTTCCGGCCGAGGCGAAATGGCCACGGCAGCGTCCTACTGAATCTGGGTTTCATGGAGGGGTCGTGGCGGCGGTCAGAATCTGCGGTAGGACGATCGCGGCACGGCGTTCGCCCTGCCGGCCGGGCCGCGGATAGAAGAGATAAAGCGGCACGCCGGTGCGGCCGTTCGCCTCCAGCATCCGCGTGATGGCCGGATCCTGCCGGGTCCAGTCGGCACGAAGCGTCGCCACCCCATTGGTCGCGAACGCTGCAACGACCGCGCGATCCGCCAGCACGACCCGCTCGTTGAGCTTGCAGGTGATGCACCAGTCGGCAGTGACGTCGACAAAGACTGGCCGCCCCTGCGCCTGCGGCTCGTCTAGCTTGGCGGTGGTGAAGGGCAGCCAGCCGACGCCGGTGTCCTCGGACATGGCAGCGCGCGGGGAGCGATCGGTACCCGCAAGCGGAAGCAGTGCG
>JASHRR010000918.1 GCA_030037185.1 Xanthobacteraceae bacterium
AGCACATCGTCACCTTCGATCCGGCATGGATATGTTTTCACCGCCGTATAGGCCGGGGGGGCCACCACTTCCCCGGTCTTCACGTTGAACACGGCCTGGTGAATCGGGCATTCGATGCAGTCGCCTTCCAAAAAGCCTTCCGACAGGCGGGCAAAGGCGTGCGTGCAAACATTGTGGGTCGCGTAGACCACGTCATCGACCCAGTAGAGCGCGATCTCCTCGCCGCCGATGTCGGCATCCATTACGCCGCGCTCCTTGACCTCGGCCACCGCGGCCGCACGTGTCCAAGCCATCCGTCCTCCTCTCGCCAGTTCCCGCCTATCGGCGCTGCCGAAATAGCGTTCGCGGCGCGGCGAGATAATAGGCGAGGATCTGCAATTGGCAACGTCGGCACCGAGCACGCTGCGACAATGTTTGAGCGCGGCCTTGCGGATGCCAGGGTGAAGGCGCACATTGCCAACTCAGCGGCGCGCCGGTGCTAGACGCAGCGAGGGACTCCCGCAGGTTGCTCATCGACGAGAGCAAAACGCAACGGTGGCGGGGTTTTCGGGTGCGAAGGCGCAGGTGATCGATTAACAAAACGCGGAGTTCCGACGCGCCCCCCAGCGCCCGCTCGGTGAGGCATCGCTGCGCCGGTCGCGCAACGGCCTGGCGAGTGGGCCGCAGGATGCGTAGGCTCGCCTGCTGCCACGCTTAAACGTCGAATTGGCAACCTCGAAATCAGCGTCCGGACCCGCAAATGACACCCAGCCTGTTGGCCACACGGCGATTTGCGCCGCTGTTCTGGTGCCAGTTCTTCAGCGCCTTCAACGACAATTTTCTGAAGAACGCACTGGTGTTCCTGATTCTGTTCAAATGGGCCGTGGCAAATTCCGAGGCGCTCATCGCGCTCGCCCCCGCGATCCTCATTTTCCCCTTTTTTATTCTGTCGGCGATCGGCGGCGAGCTCGCTGACCGCTTCGACAAGTCAGTCGTTGCCCGAAGGCTCAAGCTCGCGGAAATCGCCGTGGCTGCTGCGGCGATGACGGGCTTCTGGTACGACTCCATGGTGCTCCTGTTCGCGGCCCTGTTTCTGCTCGGGGTCATCGCCGCTCTGTTCGGGCCGATCAAATATGGCATCCTGCCCGATCATCTCGCAGAAGCCGAGCTGCCGCGCGCCAATGCGCTGGTCGAAGGCGCCACCTTCATCGCCATCCTGGCCGGAACAATCGTGGCGGGCTTCACGTCGAAGCACGGTGGTCCGGCCAGCTTTGCGGGCCTGATGATGGTGTTCGCGCTGGCTTGCTGGGTGTCCGCGCTTTTCATCCCACCTACCGGCGAGGCAGCGCCTGACCTCAAGGTTGACTTCAATATCGCACGCTCGACCTGGGTTTTGCTTGGCGACCTCTACCGCGAATCCCGGCTGTGGTGGGGCGGCCTCGTGGTGAGTTGGTTCTGGCTCGTCGGCGTCGTAGTGACGACGCTGCTGGCACCGCTCGTCAAGACTGCCCTCGGCGGCGACGAGGAAGTCATCAATGCCTATCTGGCGGTTTTCTCGGTCGCAGTCGCAGCCGGATCCGGGCTTGCGGCGTGGCTTGCGAGCGGGCGCATCGTCCTCATCCCGACGGTGTTTGGCGCGGTGCTGTTGGCGGTGTTTGCCGTCGACCTCGGCTGGCTGACGACCGGCATGGTTGCGGCGGAGCAAGGCCGCGGCGTCATCGAAACCCTCAGCGGCGGCCCGGGTATCCACGTCGCCATCGACCTTGCCGGTCTTGCCATCGGGGGCGGGCTGTTCATTGTGCCGTCGTTCGCGGCCGTACAGGCCTGGGCCGGGGCCGACCGCCGCGCGCGCGTGGTGGCGGCCGTCAACGTGCTCAACGCCCTGTTCATGACCGCCGCCGCGCTAGCGGTCGCTGCGCTCCTGCGCGCGATCCCGGCCGGCACGATTCTGATCGGCCTCGGCATTCTCAACCTTGTGGCCGCGATCGTGATCCTGCGCACCATGCCGGCCAATCCCGTGCGCGACCTGCTGTCGGTGATCTTCCGCGCATTCTTCCGCCTCGAGGTCAAGGGTCTCGACAATGTCGACAAAGCGGGGCCCAACGCCATCATCGCGCTCAACCATGTGAGCTTTCTCGACGCTGCGGTGGCGCTCTCCCTGCTCGAACGCGAGCCAGCCTTTGCGATCGACAGCAGCATGGCGCGGCGCTGGTGGGTGAGACCGCTCCTGAAGGTCACCCGCGCAATGCCGCTCGACCCGACCAAGCCGCTGGCGACCCGCGCGCTCATCCACGCGGTCAAAGGCGGCGATCCGCTCATCATCTTTCCGGAAGGCCGCATCACGGTGACCGGCAGCCTGATGAAGGTCTATGACGGCGCCGCCATGATCGCCGACAAGTCGGGGGCCATGCTGCTGCCGGTGCGCATCAGGGGTCTCGAAAAAACCTATTTCACGCGGCTCGCCCGCAGCCAGATTCGTCGCCGCCTGGTACCCAAGGTCACCGTCACCGTCCTGGAGCCGGTACGGCTTGTGGTGCCGCCGACGCTGCGCGGCAAGAAGCGGCGCATGGCGGCTGGCGCCATGCTCTATACCATCATGTCGGACCTCATCTACCGCACCACGCCCACCAACCGAACAATCGTGGAGGCGATCTTCGAGGCAGCCGCAGAAAGCGGCCGCAATCGCGTCGCCGTGGAGGACCCGGCGTCCGGCGCCCTCACCTACAAGCGCGTCCTCGTCGGCGCGGCGGTGCTCGGCCGCAAACTGATGAGGCTCGGCAACACCGGTGATGCCATCGGGGTCATGCTGCCGAACGCCAACGGCGCAGGGGTCACGATCCTGGCCGCGATGTCAGCCGGGAGGGTGCCGGCGATGATTAATTATACGGCCGGCTTGATGAATATCCGCAATGCCTGCTGTGCAGCGAACATCAAGAACCTCGTGACCTCACGAACATTCATCGAGAGGGCGCATCTCGACAAGATCGTCGAGGCGCTCGCGCTTGATCTCAACGTCATCTTCCTCGAGGACATGCGCGGCGAGATCACCTGGGGTGACAAGCTGCGCGGCGTGCTGGCCGCCAGGCGGCCCCTGGTGCAACGCACCGCCGACGATCCGGCCGCCATCCTGTTCACATCGGGCTCGGAGGGTATGCCGAAGGGCGTCGTGCTGTCACACAGAAACATTCTCGCCAATGCGGCCCAGGCGGAGGCCCGGATCGACTTCGGCCGCACCGACAAGGTGTTCAATGTCCTGCCCGTGTTCCATTCGTTTGGCCTGACCGTCGGTTTCATGCTGCCGCTGGTGAGTGGCGTGCCGATCTATCTGTATCCCTCACCGCTGCATTATCGCATCGTGCCCGAGATGATCTACGGCGTGAACGCCACCATCATGTTCGGCACCGACACCTTTCTGGCCGGCTATGCCCGCAGCGCCCATGCCTATGATTTCCGCTCGCTGCGCTACATCCTGGCGGGCGCAGAGCCGGTGAAAGAGTCAACGCGGCGCACCTATATGGAGAAATTCGGCCTGCGCATCCTCGAAGGTTACGGCGTCACCGAGACGGCGCCGGTGCTGGCACTCAACACCCCGATGTTCAACAAATTCGGCACCGTCGGGCGACTCATGCCCGGAATGGAGGCGCGGCTTGAACCGGTGCCCGGCGTCGAGGAGGGTGGCCGCCTTTTCGTCCGCGGCCCCAACGTGATGCTCGGCTATGTGCGCGCCGACAACCCCGGCGTGATCGAAGGCCCGCCTCAAGGCTGGCACGATACCGGCGACATCGTGACGATCGACGCGGAGGGGTTCATCGCCATCAAGGGCCGCGCCAGACGCTTCGCCAAGATCGGCGGCGAGATGATTTCGCTCGCTGCCGTGGAGGCGCTCGCGGCGGAACTGTGGCCCGACGCCATGTCGGGCGCCGCCACCGTCGCGGACGCCCGCAAGGGCGAGCGCCTCGTGCTTGTCACCAACAAGGCCGGCGCCCGGCGCGCCGATCTGACGGCCTTCGCCCGCGCCCACGGCGCCTCCGAAATGATGGTGCCGGCCGAGGTGCTGACCCTAGACAAGCTGCCGCTGCTCGGCTCGGGCAAGATCGACAATATCGCGCTTACCAATTTGGTACGCGAACGCGCCAAGCTCGAGGGCGCCGCGTAGGTGACTGCCGGCGTCCGATCGCCGCTCAAGCGACCGGAGGCCGGCCCGTTTTTGGGGCCGGCCTCCGCTTGGGTGCCGAAGTCGGATTTCTTCAGTCTCGGCGAACTTGGTTTAGTCGAGGCCGGGCCGGGCTTTGCCTGGCTTGGAGGACATCGCCTTGCCGTACGTCGAGGGGTGACCCATGTGGCGCGTGTATTTCCCATACTTGGCCCCCGACTTGCCGGACCTGCCGTACTTGGCCATCTTTGACCCGTGGGCTTTGCCGTACTTGGCCATCTTTGACCCATGGGCTTTGCCGTACTTCGCCATCTTGGCGTTCCGGTGATGGCGGGCGACCGCATGCTTGGTGCCCTTGGTGACAGTCTTCTCGGTCGTCTCAGGGGTAGTGGCGGTAGGGGCGGAGGTGCTGGGGGAGAGCTTGCTCTCGTTGGGTGTCGTCGTGGTCTGCTGTGCTAGAACTGGAGCGCCGAGGGCGCTCGCGGCAACGAGCGCTATCGCAATCTTGCGGAACATGACATGTCCTTTCTACGCATCTCGGGCCTAATCGCAGGCCCAGGGGAGTCAAATCGATCGCGTTCATGATCGATCTTGCTCTCTCTATAAGCGCGGCGGGCTGAATTCGTTCTGAAGCGTGCTGCACGGCGGCGTTCACCTAGGTGAAGGGCAGCTGAAGACGCTGTTGTCTGCTGTTCATATCGGCTGCGGGACGGGTGGCGAGACGGCGTTGTTTGCGCATTGGCCCGACAGGTTCGCCATTGAATGCAGGCCCTTTCGGATCCCCGCGCTGCCGTCATTTCCTTGATTTGAAAGGGTATTCGCGCGGGCCACCCGGGCTAGCCGCTCTCCGCCGGGGCCGTCGCATTGAGAATCCAAGCGAAATAGCGGTCATCGACACTCTCGAGCGGGAGCACTAGGATGGCTGGCGTGTCGTAAGGGTGCGTCGCCCTGACGCTGGCCCGAACCGCCTCGGCGAGCGAGGCCCGCGTCTTGACGATCATCACGGCTTCCTCGGCGCGCTCGATGGCGCCTTGCCAGCGATAGATCGAGATCATGCCCGGCAGGATGTTGACACAGGCGGCAAGGCGGGCACTTACCAGATGGTTGCCGGCCTTCTCTGCCTCGACAACCGAAGGAAAGGTTGTGTACACGAGCACCGCCCGTTCCATGCTGCGAACCTCTGCGTTCCCCTTCAACGAAAGAGCGGCATCCATGAGTCAACGCCGCGACCGCATCGCGTTCGTGACCAGCGCCATCCCGGAAGCAGAAATGGCGCGCGACGCCCTCATGCGCCGGTATGGCGACGTGGCGCCGACCGGCGCCGACGTCATCGTCGCGCTCGGCGGCGACGGCCTGATGCTGCAGACCCTGCACAAATTCATGGCCTCCGGCAAGCCGATCTATGGCATGAACCGCGGCACCGTCGGCTTCCTGATGAACGAGTACCGCGAGGACAGCCTCAAGGAACGCCTGGCCGCCGCCGAGGAGACAGTGATCCATCCGCTTGCCATGAGCGCAATCGATGCCGGCGGCGAAGTTCATATCGCGCGCGCCATCAACGAGGTCGCGCTGTTTCGTCAGACTAATCAGGCGGCGCGCCTTCGGATCCTGGTCGATGGCAAGGAACGGCTTGCCCAACTCGACGGCGACGGCGTCATGGTGGCGACGCCGGCCGGTTCCACCGCCTACAATCTGTCGGCCCAGGGACCGATCATCCCGATTGGGGCGGCGCTGCTGGCGCTGACCCCGATCAGCCCGTTTCGCCCGCGCCGCTTTCACAGCGTGTTACTGCCGAACACCGCCGTCGTCACCATCGAAGTGCTTGAAGCCGGCAAGCGCGCGGTCGCCGCCGTCGCCGATCACTACGAGGTGCGCTTCGTACGCAAAGTCGAAATCCGCATGGAGCACGACATCGCCATGCGCATGCTGTTCGACCCGGGCCATAACCTCGATGAGCGGATCCTGCGCGAGCAGTTCGGCGTGTAGCGCAGGCCCCGCTTCACGCCATTCAGGCAAGCGCCCATCGGCGGCATTCCTGCCCGCTCGTCATCAAAATTGTTCTTCCTGCTTGGGGCGATGGTCAGCTTTGCGCTGTGAAAACGGCTCCCGCCTGTCGACCGCTTCGGCACTCTGCGTCGAGGGCCCCGAGCCGGTCCGCCGGCTGAAGCCGGCGGCTTCTCCCTCAGCCGATAACAGGGCGGGGAACTTGGACGTGCTGACTTGGACGTGCTGACTTGGACGAGCTGACTTGGACGAGCCTTGGTAACAAGCCCGGAGTTTCTTTCATCTTAGGCCGCTCGGCACCTGACTTGCCCCGACTTGATCGCCGCAAAACACGGCGGCGCGGTAAAGCCCAACGGGCGCTAAAATGCTTTGCCGCGATTTGGAACGCTGACGATGCGGTTGTCGATCTGGCGGACACCCGCAATCCGATGCGC
>JASHRR010000919.1 GCA_030037185.1 Xanthobacteraceae bacterium
GGTGGGTCTGGTCGTGGAGTCCGGCGAACCGCGCGAGGTGCATCACTTTTGTTGTCTCGCCGGCTACGGGGCGGAGGCGATCAATCCGTATCTCGCCTTCGAGACGCTGGTCGCCATGAAAAACGAGCTGCCGCACAAGCTTGAGGACAAGGAGATCGTCAAGCGCTACATCAAATCGATCGACAAAGGACTCTACAAGGTGATGTCCAAGATGGGCATCTCGACCTATCAGTCCTATTGCGGCGCTCAGATTTTCGACGCGGTCGGCCTGCGGTCAGATTTCGTGAAGACATACTTCACCGGCACCGCGACCCGCATTGAAGGCGTGGGCCTTGATGAAATAGCGCAAGAGGCGGCGCGACGCCATCGCGACGCCTTCGGCGACGTGCCGATCTACCGCCACGCCCTCGACGTCGGCGGCGAATATGCCTACCGGCTGCGGGGCGAGGACCATGTCTGGAACGCCACTACGGTGGCGGCGCTTCAGCACGCGGTGCGCGGCAATTCGCTTGAAGAGTATCGGGCCTACGCCAAGGTCAGCAATGAGCAATCCGAGCGGCTGCTCACCATCCGCGGCATGTTCCGCCTCAAGACCGCCGAGGAAGCCGGCCGCAAGCGGGTGCCGCTCGAGGAGGTCGAGCAAGCCAAGGACATTGTGCGGCGCTTCTCCACCGGAGCGATGTCGTTCGGCTCGATTTCGCGCGAGGCCCATACCACGCTGGCAATTGCGATGAATCGCATCGGCGGCAAGTCCAACACCGGGGAGGGCGGCGAGGAATCCGATCGCTACAGGCCGTTGCCGAATGGCGATTCCATGCGCTCGGCCATCAAGCAGGTGGCCTCGGGCCGGTTCGGCGTCACCGCCGAATATCTGGTCAATTCCGATATGATGCAGATCAAGATGGCCCAGGGCGCCAAGCCCGGCGAAGGCGGCCAGCTTCCGGGCCATAAGGTCGACCGCACCATCGCCAAGGTGCGCCACTCGACACCCGGCGTCGGTCTCATCTCGCCGCCGCCGCATCACGACATTTACTCGATCGAAGATCTCGCTCAGCTGATCTTCGATCTCAAAAACGTGAACCCGGCGGGCGACGTCTCGGTCAAGCTGGTGTCGGAAGTCGGTGTCGGCACCGTGGCGGCCGGCGTCTCCAAGGCCCGCGCCGATCATGTCACCATTGCGGGCTTCGAAGGCGGCACCGGAGCCTCGCCGCTCACTTCGATCAAGCATGCCGGCTCGCCCTGGGAGATCGGTCTCGCCGAAACCCATCAGACCCTGGTTGCCAACCGCCTGCGCAGCCGCATTGCCGTACAGGTCGACGGCGGCATCCGCACCGGCCGCGACGTCGTGGTCGGTGCGCTGCTCGGCGCCGACGAGTTCGGCTTCGCCACTGCGCCCCTCATCGCCGCCGGCTGCATCATGATGCGCAAATGCCATCTCAATACCTGTCCGGTCGGGGTCGCTACCCAGGACCCGGTGCTGCGCAAGCGCTTCACCGGCCAGCCCGAGCACGTCATCAATTTCTTCTTCTTTGTCGCCGAGGAAGTCCGCGAGCTGATGGCTGAGCTTGGGTTCCGGAAATTCGATGACATGATCGGACAGATGCAGCTGCTCGATCAACGCCGCGTCATCGCCCATTGGAAGGCGAAGGGGCTCGATTTTTCAAAGCTGTTCTACAAGCCGGACGCGCCCGCCGACGTGAAGGTCTTCAAGTGCGAACCGCAGGACCATAAAATCCGCGACATATTGGACCGGCGGCTGATTGCCGAATCGGCGCCGGCGCTCGACCGCGGCGCGCCGGTGCGGATCGCGACCAAGATCGGCAACACCGATCGGGCGGCCGGCGCGATGCTGTCGGGCGAAATTGCCAGGCGCTACGGCCATGCCGGCCTGCCCGACGATACCATCCACGTCAAACTGACCGGAACGGCCGGGCAGAGCTTCGGCGCCTGGCTGGCGCGGGGCGTCACGCTTGAACTTGAAGGCGAGGCCAATGATTATGTCGGCAAGGGCCTGTCAGGGGGACGCATTATCGTGCGTCCGCCCGTCGACTCGGGGGTCACGCCGGAAGAGTCGATCATCGTCGGCAATACCGTGCTGTACGGCGCGATTTCCGGCGACTGCTATTTCCGGGGAATTGCCGGCGAGCGTTTTGCGGTCCGCAACTCCGGCGCTGTTGCCGTGGTTGAGGGGTCGGGCGACCACTGCTGCGAATACATGACCGGCGGCATTGTGGTCGTGCTCGGCAGGACCGGCCGTAATTTCGCGGCCGGAATGTCGGGCGGCATCGCCTATGTGCTCGACCAGGACGGCGGATTTCCGAAACTTTGCAACATGGCAATGGTCGAGCTTGAGCCCGTGCTTGACGAGGAGGACATCAACGCTGAGGTATATCATCACGTCGGCGATCTTACCGGTCACGGCCGCGTCGACGTGATGACGGATCTCACCCGCCACGACGCGGTGCGGCTGCGTTTGCTGATCTCGCGCCACGCCCGGTTTGCCGGCTCGCGCCGCGCCGCGCAAATTCTTGAGAATTGGGATGCGTTTCTGCCGAAGTTTCGCAAGGTGATGCCCGTGGAATACCGGCGCGCCTTGGCAGACCTTGCAAAGGAGAGGGCGGCGAAAATGCAGGCGGCGGAATGATGGGGAGCGCGGCGGCGCTCTCCGGTTGGCGCGTCGCCCGAAGGAAACATCGCGACATCCAAGGGTCAGGGCGACCGTTATACACGTCATCAATCATAGAGCGGCTGCTTCGGATCACGCGGAGTTCATCATCGGCCCGGCCGAAGGCCGGGGGCCTGATGGCTCGATCTGGGCGGCGAGGTCGGGGTTGAATGGGTAAGGTTACCGGGTTCCTCGAATTCGAGCGTAATGACCGGGACTATGAGCCGGTCGAGCAACGCATTCGCCATTGGCGGGAGTTCGTCCTTCC
>JASHRR010000920.1 GCA_030037185.1 Xanthobacteraceae bacterium
GCCTTTGCGATCGGCGAGGGCCTGGCGGCCGACGTGCTGTTGACCGCAACCGGCGTATTGGGCCTGCTGATCGCGGCCGCGTGGGTGCCGCCCACGCTCGGCTGGGCGCTGGCCGCGATCGCTGGGCTGACTTTTGCTCTGGACTCACGTCCTGACGTTACATCCTCGCAAGAGACCGTGGAGACGCTCATTGGCACCGGCGTCGCCGCCATTGTGATCGTCGTGGCGATTTCCGAACTGTCATTTCGCCTGCGCGGCAATGCGCAGGTCATGGTATCGCGCGTCCTCGGCTCCTGGATCGCCGCCATCGCGATCCTGGTGTTGTCGCTGCGGATCGTGACGCAAATAACCGTCGGCTGATGGCGCCGAGCAGCATCTGCGCGCCGGCGGCTGTGCGGCAGGCATGAAAATTCATGGCGTTTGCCGGTTTACCGCCCGAGCATGTCGGAGGATAGGGAATACATTGAAGGAGTGATTTTTTTGTGGCCCCACCTGAAGCCAGATCGTTGAAAATCGCCCCCTCGGCGTCGGTCAAATCCGCCGTGTGCTGACCGGCGCGAGGTACAATCTTCGAGGAGTAAAAACATCGGCCTCGTGCCATATCTGGCCCGATCTGATGGCACGCCGGTGAGGAGCCCCACTTCAATTCGATAATGCAACGAGGCAAGACCGACGAGCGACCTTCGAAGATTGTCGCTGAGATCAATTGCGGGATCGGTTGAACATAATCCGCCAGCCCGAGGAAATCGACCAACGCGACGTCGGAAAGTTGCGTCAGCTTATCACCGAGGCGCCGACGCATCTCGCGTCAACTCTGCGAGTTCACCATCAAGTTCCGCCAGATGACGTTTCAGCCTTGCGTTGTCCGGCGACAACTGGCTCAAACGCGTCATGATATCCCGCCCGCGCTTCAGCGCGTCGATCGCCTCGGGTAGGCGCTCCGCCTGGCGATAGACCTGCGCTATCTTGCCGTAGGATACCGCCAAGTCGCCCTGCCAAGCGAGATCGCCCGGTTCAAACTTCGATAGGCGATCTCTGATCGCAAAGCTTGCCTGGAACGATTTCATGGCTTCGGCGAGGTCGCCGAGAGCCTTCTGCGCATCGCCAATTCTGTCATGCAAAGCCGCGAGATCGCGTTGGAAAAGCTTGCTATCCGGATCGGCCTTTGCCAACCGCTCACTGATCGGAAATCCTGCCTGATAAGACTTGAGAGCTTGCGACCAATCGTTCTGCGACATCTGCAGATCGCCGATCTTGTATTGCGAGACCGCGTAATCGCGCGCTAAACGCGCATCGCCCGGATGCGCCTTGACTAAGCGATCCCTGATGGCGAGGTTTGCCTGATAGGAGTTGACGGCTTGGGCGAAATTACCCTGCGCCAGTTGCACGTCGCCGACCTTCTCGTGGGCAACCGCGAGGTCGCGCTGCCAAATGACATTGCTGGAATCGTTGGCGGCCAAGCGCTCTCTGATGGCGAGACTTGCTTGTTGTGATTTCAACGCGTCCGGATAATTGCCATGGGTAAGCTGTAGGCCGCCAAGTTTCTCATAGGCGATCGATGTTTCACGCTGCCGGCTGGGGTCTTGTGGATTGGTCGCCAGGAGACCTTCCGTGACCTGACGCGCGTGATCGGCAGCACCATAGGCACCGGCAATGTCACCGATCGCCGAAAGGGTAAGTGCGATCTCATCGAGCGCACCGACCGTGTCGCGCAAGACCTCAGGTGAAGGATGCCCGGCTTCTACCAGCTGATCGTCGAGAGAGCGCGCACGCTTGAGCAGCTCCTTGGACATTTCAGGCGGCACGCCGGTGACGGCCCGCAGGCTGTGTGCAAGATCGGAGATCAGGTTGTTGGCCGCGACGGTCGCTGCCGCGAGCGCCTGCTCGGCGTGTTGACTGTGATCTTCCGCTTGCTTGCGGGCGCGGACCTCGCCGAGCGTAACATAGGCGGCCACAGCAATCGTGGGGATCAACACTGCGGCGTTCACCGCTACTTGGCGTCCGTGCCATCGACGCGTGCGTGGCCGGGCAGCGTCGCGCTCTGTTACCTCGCCCGCGGGTTCCATCGGTACCTTCCGGAAGGTGGTTGAAATTTGCGCGGCGCAGCCTGCGACGTTTTTGAACAATAGCCGATCAAACCGTGAGGTCAAGTGACTGACGCCCTGAGAGCGGTCTATGAACTCGAAAGAGCGATGCGCGAGATGCCCGCCAGCGTCGAGCCGTTTTCATTTTTGTCCGCGAGAAGCCGTAATCCCTCGCCAGTCAAAAATTGCACGAGCTCACCGCATTTCGCTGCACCGTGATCGCCGTTCAAGCAATTTACCAGTACCTGATACATCTGCCCGGCGTGCTCAGGGTAGAACTTGGCAAATTGCTCGTAGCAAAGATAAAGGTCACGCGTAAAATGCTCAGTGCGATTCATCGTGACTTCAAACCCCGAGCGAACGATTCGTTTGAAAATCCATCGGCGCACGGAACGCTCGGTGGTGTTCTTGTGTTCATTTGGTATAGAAGCGGGCAGATTTGCCAGCCACCGCTGCGATTTCGCAAACTCGTTTTCAAGCGCAAAAACGTGGCTGACCATCTCCGGTCCTATTCTAAATGGTTCAATGTGCTTGGCAACATCGTCTCCGGCCAGAAACAGACTTTGAGTTTTGATGAGCATATGGAAGTACGGCCGCTGCTGGGGATGATGAATCTTAGCAAAATTACTGCGCGTGAGGCGAAAGAGCTTGAGGTCCGATACGATGGGAAATTTTGCCTTGGCGGTTTCCTCCACCACGGAGTCTGCCCGGTCAAAGTCGGTGTCTGAAAGATAAATAAAATCGGCGTCGGAGAAATCCTCGATCGCAAGCCCGCGAGGGATAGAACCCCTCAGATAGACCGCTCGAACACCATCTCGATTCATTAAAGCACCAACAACAAAATCAACAAGCGGTCTCCAGACGCTGCCGATGAGATCAACCGCAACATCGGGTTGAACATAGCCCGCGCGATCTGTCGCGAGAAATCGGCCGATACGTCGAGGTTCAATCATTATGGACGCCTCATCGGCACCGATCTCCGCACGAAGTAAAACGCACCGGCGGTGCAGGCTGCGGCAACGATCAATTCAATCAACGAAGGTAAGAAAATGCTCGCCATGGAAATATCGAGCCAGGCGCAGCTTGCCGTCATTGTCGAGGGGACCGGAAAGATCTGCTGGCCGAAATAATTTCCTTTTGCACATGTCATCGAGGGTCACCCGGATTTTGTCGGGAAGAACGAACTTTCTACCGTCGAATTCGAGAATCGTACCGCGTTCTTGCGTCGAAATACGATAGCGGCTCACGTGTGGCGTTTGGAGCCTCGTCTGCAGTCCGATCACCCTGGCGTCGGACTGGAAGGTCGCCGCCGGACGAACCCGTGCGGACCTGACCCGCTGGAGGAAATTTTCAATCACGCGATCGGCGTCGCCGGTGTCTTGCAACGCACGGACGCAGCGGGCAAGGCCCTCCTTCAGGCTCTTCTTCATATCGTCGTCGGCTGCGAAGCCGGGCGGCAGAGCCGTTCGAAAGTCGGCCAGCTCCTTGCTGGCACCGACCAGCTCGGAGAGAAGTTCTACCCATGTGTAAACCGTAATGCCGATGGTGACGTGAGCGGAGTGGCTTTGCGAGGTGTGCGCGGCATGAACATAGCCGCGCGGCAGATACAAAAGATCGCCCGGTTTCAGCTCCAGCTCAAGAATTGGCGCCGCCGGCAGAACGTATCCGCCGGGGGTGAACGGCTGAGTACGGTGCGGCAACGTCAACGGCGGCTCGAAGAGGCGCCAGCGCTTGGTGCCAGCCACCTGCAACACGAACACTTCGTGCGTATCATAATGGGGAGTAAACCCTGGAGAATCACCTGGCGTGAGGTAGGCATTGGCATGGGCGGGGTGGCTGAAATCGTTCTCCAGCGCCTCGCATAATTCGCTCA
>JASHRR010000921.1 GCA_030037185.1 Xanthobacteraceae bacterium
TCGTTGGGGTGTTAGGGGAATGGCAGGTCGCCGGGTGCTCTCTAGATAGAGGCGCATCCTGCGTCGTAAACCCGGCGGGGCTGTTTCCCTGGCGGAACACGGTCCTTGATTGACGGTCCTTGATTTTGTTCTCTGTGCGTTCTTGGCTGGTCGGATGATCAAGGATGACGAACCAATCCGCCCCATGACGCTCGGCACTATGCGCCGGCATGGTGTGCGGGGGCTGCATGCGACCTGCCAGCACTGCGGCCACGAACGCGCGGTCAGTATGGATGACTGGGCTGATGATGCCACGGTGCCATCCTTCGGCCCGCGCATGCGCTGCAGCCGGTGCGGCAAGCTTGGCGCGACGGCGGTGCCCAATTGGATCGAGCGGGCCGACAGATTACCGGGCGGCGCCCAGCGATGATGTTGTCCGACCGCAGTGCCCGAGCGCTGCCCGGCCTTGCGGCCGCCCGCCAGGAGCAAGGCGCTGCAGGCGGGTCGAGCTCGCCCGCGGCCGGCCTGCAGCGGCGGTGTGCGAGGTGAGGCGCTGGCTCGGCATCGGTCTAGCCGGGAAACCTCATGCCACTCTTGCTCGCCTCGGCTATTAGACGCAGCCCCGGCCACCTCATACATACGATCAATCCCGTCGCCGCGCTGCTTCGCAGGGAGGGGCCTTTCAGCCTCATTGAAGGTCCTTATCCGAAGAAACCCGGAAGCATCTGAGCGGACAAAGCACTACAGGATCGCGAACAACGGACCAGGTCGAGGCACCGAATGAGGCCCGCGATCGAAAGGCTGTCCTCTCTCAAAGGCTTGTCCATCTCGCGACGCAGCGGTTAAGCGCCAAACAAGGCACTGGCTAAGCCAATTCAATCAACTGCCGATGCCAAAGGCCCGTGAGCGCAAGGCTGCCAGCCGCAAGACCCGAAACGACGGCTACGACGGATTCCAACACCTTCCCGCAAAGAGGTACTCAGCCGAAATGTCGCTGGACCGTCACGGCCCGGGGCTGCGCACCGGCCGGAGGCCGGAAGGCTCGCAGGAAGCCAGCCCTTCGGCCTTCTTCTGCCAGCGACCTTCAGGCAGATTGTGAAGGGATAGCGACGCGCTCGGCCGCGTTCGAGAAGCAGGCGTTTTCTCAGAACACGGCATCAGCCGCCGTTCACGCTTATCGAAACGAATACCGACAGACGTGGTCTCCGAAAACTATGCGGTTATGGGAACCGCGTCGGGGGAGAACTTCAACCTGCCCGGGTCAAGCTTGATCCCGGCAGCAAGACCACCGGCATTGCCGTCGTTACTGACGCGGACGGGAATAGGCCCGCAAAGGTACCGGCTCTCTTTGACCCTACCGCGGGCGACAGATCAGAAGCTCTTACGGCTCGCCGGGCGTTTCGGCGGCGTCGCCGCGGCGCGAATCTTCGCTACCGGGCACTGCGGTCCCGCCGCACTTACTCAGAGGCCGGGGCAAAAGCCCCCGCCCCTTCAGGTCGGAATGGGTTACGCTCATTTGGGGAACCCGATAAGTATGCCGATGCTGACCGCAGCGGACTGCTGCCCATTTCTTGGGTTTACGCTCCAGGTCGGCTCAATGAACCAACCGAGATCCTTGGTGGGCCAGAACATCCAATCGAGCGCGAATTCGACGCTCCATGAATCGCCTTGTTCGAGGCCATTGATGGTCCGTGAAAAGGACGGCCCCAGGCCAACCATGAATTCGGCGGTGGGAGAAAGGTGAAACGGCTTCTTGAAAAGAAGGTCACCGGATAGTTCAGTGTGTCCGGCGGTTGCGAGAGTGCTCAGGCCCAATTCCAGCTCCAGCCAATTTTCTAGCGGTTCAACCTCTCCTGCAATCGTTCCGCCAAAATTCGGATGCTCGCCACTGAGAGGCCATTCCCCGGCCGCGCCAATCTCCAAAATAAAGCTGCGCTCAGGAAAGCCGCCTTCTTCATGTTCGTATTCTTTGCGCTCACGAGTCTTTTCGGTGTTTTGCGATGAACCATCATTGCTCGGCCCAGCAGCGAGGGGCAGCGGCCGCCGTTGCATCGCTGCGATGTCAAGGTTGCGGACACCGGCATAGCCGTCGCGTCCGTTCCAGGAAACCCGGCACCATCCATTGCGACAATCGCCGACCTCGACGGTCGTCCCCCTGGGAATGACTGTCAGGACTTCGCTGTCGGTGCGGGGCGCTTTTCTGAGGTTGGTCACGCCGATCGTTGCTAACGGCTTGAACTCCTCCCCGCGCGCGTCGGCATCGGCAATCATCAGCGGCGCAAGGACGCCGGCGAGCGTCGCCAAGGCCGATGTAAAAAAGCGCGCTGCAATCGATTCTCTTGGGTCCATCGATGTATTATCCATCCTCTAGTCGCTAGAGGATCAAGCAAATGACTCGCACGGGTGTCCCGATCGGTATCGCCTCGAGCCGCAGCGGCGTGAAGGTCCCGACCATCCGCTATTACGAAGAGATTGGTCTGCTGCCGGCCCCCCCGCGCACAAGGAGCAACCGGCGGCATTACAATGCCGGTGACCTCCGCCGGCTCGTCTTCATCCGCCGCGCACGCCAACTTGGGTTCGAAATTGGCGCCATCCGCGCGTTGCTCGCCATTCAGGACAATCCCGATCACCCATGCGAAGCGGTCGATGCGATTGCAGGTGCGAGGCTGCGCGAGGTTGAACGGCGGATCAAGATTCTGCTGAAGCTGAAAACCGAACTGCAGCGGATGATCGCTGGCTGTTCCCGCGGGCGGGTCGCCGAGTGCCACGTCATCGAGGCGCTGGCAATGCCTGCCAATATCGATAATTGCGGTTTGCCGCGATGACAGCAGCGGCGCAGATGGCCAGTTATGGCCCAAGGCGACCGTCGCGCCATTGCGCTGGCCTCTAGCGGCGGGGCTTGTAGGCGCTCCAGGCCACAGTGTGAAGAATGATCCCGCCCGTGCTCGGCGGGATCATTTTGTGTCCGTGGGCCAGGAACGGACACCATCCGGACAATTCGGTCACTTTAGCCAGTAAAACCCGGCTTTCTGCAGGAAATCATCGCCCTCGATCGGCACCGCACCGACAGCTTTGGAATAATAGGCGGCTGGGCCAACGCCCCCGACAATGGCATAGCCGAAGCCTTGCTGCCTCATGGCTTCGAGACAGGCAAACAGCAGGCCCGTGCCGACGCCGCTCTTTCGTGCCAGCGGCGCGACGCCGGTCGGGCCGAAGAAATTGCGACACGTCGCATCGTGGCAGGCGAAGCCGACGATTTTACCCTCCTTGACCGCGATGAAGCAGGAGACGGGTTGGCGGGCGAAAGCGACCGCGGTCTCGCTCGCCCAGCCCTCGCTGAAATTTTCCCGCACCCACGCGACGACTTTGTGTTTCTCCGGAGCGAGCGCGCGCCGTACCTCGATCTCCTGTTCGCGCAGTCGCTGGAAGGCGGCCGCGGAAGGAGGCAGATCATAGAGCTTTACGAGCATGTCCATGGGGTCGGGATCACTTTGGCGATCACCATCGATCGCGCCTTAATCCCACCATCGACGTCGCAGATCAATCGGCAACGTGGTTCCTCTTTGTGTATCCTCTGCCTGCCGGATCGCTCCCGTGTTTGGTCGCACGTCGAGGGCCCCGCCAAGATTGGTACGCGCGAGAGCGAGTTCCGTCATGTTGAACCATTTGTCGGAGTCATGGCTTATCCCGGCCATCGCCGTCTTTTTTGCTCAACCGCCGCAGGCAAGACGTGGACGCCCGCGACGGGCGACGCCGCAAAACACGCCGGCCGACCGTTGAAAACGAGGCAGACTCGGCAGAAGTTCGCGATGGACGCGCTCGACTATCCGACGGCGGGGCAGGTCATCACGGGAATTGCGCGATAGGAGGCGGCCTATGGATCCGCGGTCAATCAAACCCGGCGCGCGCCGCTCACCGGCTTATCGGCGTCGGTGCGCGCTGCGCATCCTCACCTGGATTGCCCTGACAACGCTGCCTTTGCTGCCCTCTTTCGACCCTTCTCCGCAGGCGGCGGAGAGCAGGGAAGCCGGCGCAGTCAAACGGGCCCTCGTGCT
Source organism: Xanthobacteraceae bacterium (assembly GCA_030037185.1). The sequence goes on from JASHRR010000921.1 coordinate 4,035, forward strand.
CGACGTCAACGGCGCAATCGGGCCGGCCATCGCGGACTATGTCGTTCGCAACCTTCAGTCCGCCCGGCCCGACGAGGTCGGCCTTGTCATCGTGCGGATGAATACCCCGGGCGGGCTCGACAGCTCCATGCGCGAGATCGACGCGGCGATTCTCGCCTCCCCGGTGCCGGTCGCAACCTATGTGGCGCCGCACGGGGCGCGGGCGGCGAGCGCCGGAACCTACATCGCCTATGCAAGCTCCATCGCCGCGATGACGCCGGGCACCAATATTGGCGCCGCCACCCCGATCCAATTGGGAGGGCCGTCCTTTCTGCCGGGCGGCGGCTCCCAGCAACCGGACCAGGGCAAAGAGAAGCCTGCCGAGCCGCAGGACGCCGAGTCGCGCAAGATCATGAATGATGCCGCGGCCTATATTCGCGGGCTTGCCGAACTCCATGGTCGCAATGCCGAATGGGCGGTCGAGGCGGTCCGTACCGCCGCGAGCCTTCCGGCTTCGGAAGCGCTCAAGCTTCACGTCATCGATGCGGTCGCCGATGACGTGCCAGATCTGCTCCGCCAGATCGACGGCCACAATGTCTGGGTCGCCGGAAGAAC
>JASHRR010000922.1 GCA_030037185.1 Xanthobacteraceae bacterium
AATGTCGGGGATACCCTCTGACCGAGGGCGCGTGTCTATTCGACCATGACCGTGTCTTTATTGTGGCTACAATATGGCAACATTACGCCAGATCGCCTGACATTTGGCCGCGGGTTGGAATGCCGGCACTTCATTTCGTCTGCGTCCAGTGTCAGACGAAGAATCTCAGCGCCGGGCAATAAATGCACCGGCGAATCTTATCGGGTCGCTCAACGCCGTCAGGGGTGGCGAAGTCCCGATCCCCACGCTGAGGCAATCCGGGCGAAGCCGCCCACGTTCGTGACGCGGCGCGTCACAGTGTAGTTCGGCTCCCCTGGCTAGGGTCGCTTCCTTTGGAATTGTCCGAAGGAGGTGACGAACGCCAGCCGAGAGGGTGCCGAGGCGAGTGCGCGTCGAGACGAGTGGATGTGGAGTCCGGCGGAGGCGTCTTCCTCTGCGCAGGCCACGGCAAGCCCTTGTGTCTACCTCGACGACGGGCTCTGGCCCATCGACCTTGGGACTCGTTCGACGCTTAAATCGCCTCCATGGACTGCCCAGCCGCTGTAGTGGCATTGGGTTTCCCAGATGGAACGATGGCGGGCAGGCAACACGGTCGAGCTTGCTAAAGAGGCCAAAAAATGGCGTCGCGCAATCTCATCGAAGACGGACTGTGGTATGCAAGTGATGGCTACCTCGCTTTCGACAATGCGTCTGCCGATGAAGCATTGACCGTCCAACGCCACGTTGCGAGGGCGCCATCATGCTGAAGCAGACACCATCATGCCTTTGAGGCATGCCTGATCATTCGGCGGGCTGTTGGCCTTGGGGTCCCCTCGGAAACCGCACATTTCTGAACCAAGACAACGGCCTATACAAACCCAACGGCGCTAATAATAACTTGAGATAGTTCCTCTCATCGCCCATTCCCCCACCGGGATACCCTATGCGCTCCGGTTGTTCGGTAACACCGTCCTTCTGCGGCAAATAAAAGGTTCCGAATATTATGTCCCAAAAGGAGAATTCGACGCCGTAATTGCAGGAGTAACCGTATCCCTCGGGAACCTTCTCGGAATGATGCCAGCGGTGCACCTCCGGGGTCACGAACAGATAATTTAGAAGTCCTCCTTTCACGTCGCCGCCGCAATGAGAAAATGTTCCGCTAATGTTCGTTGCCGGGACTGCAATAAGAAGCGCGAGCGGGCTAAAGCCTATAACGCCCAGCAGAAGAAATATCACAACATTTCTGAGCGCAAAATCGAGCGGATGAGAAACAAATGTATTCGAGGCTTGCAGATCCGTCACTCGATGATGGTACGCGTGAAGCTCCCATAGAAATGGGATGCTATGTTGCAAGCGATGCACCCAATAGCGAAAGAAGCTGACCGACAATAGGATCACAAGGACTTGCAACCAAAATGGGCCTAATTGCTCCGGAGAAGCCAAGACCAGCCTGCGTCCCAAAAAGTGCTCCGGGAAAAATACCAGGATTGGTAAAACGATCATACCCGTCACGGCGCCAGTGATATACAAATTGACTACGTTCGATATCACATCCCTGGCCAAAACGGACCTTTGCGAACTTGCATATCTATATGCGTAGATCCGCTCCAAAGCAACCATCGTAGCAAGAATTAATAAAGTATCCCATTTTGGGACCCATTGATCTATCGGGTAAACCCGCCCCAAAAGGCGAGCTCCATAAAACAGCACAAACAACACCGGCACGATCACCAAACTGCTGAGATAAAAAATAGTTCTAGTCGCCATTGGTGGACCCTCCGACATCGAACCGAACACATGTAAATGAAAGCGGTCGAGGCGTTAGCGGACAGTCGCGGGACCTTTAACCCTGCGGTCATCATAGCATTTTGCCAAGGAACCAGCAATGCTCGGCGAGGCCGTCGAGCTGACGCTGCGCCCGAGCCGAATAGCGACCTCCTGTCAGAGATGCCTCCTGCTGCCGGTGGAGCAACCAGCACCGGGCCGGGCTGCCTGCCCCCTGTGCACTCTCCGGTGATCGGGTTCGACTGCCGGCGGGCGAGGACCTCTCCTGCAATTTTTGATATTAAAAGATATCACCAACTGCGCTCCAATGACCGTCCCTGCCCCTCCCACTTCGACCGCCTCCACGGGCAAGGACGCCACTCCGGTCGTAAACGCCGGTACCCTTTATGACTAAGCGCGGGCGCCCCAAGGGGCCGGAGAAGGAGCCGATTCTGCTGCGGCTTGGCAGCCAGCTGCTCGAGATCATCGACCGGTTGGCCTCCGCGGAGTTGCGAACACGGCAAGGCCAGATCGAGAAGCTCCTGCAGGAAGCGCTGACGCGGCGTGGCGCTTGGCCGCCCAAGGTCGCTCCCAAGCAAGAACAAGGCTCTGGAGCTGTCCAAAAAAGAGTTTGAAGGCGGACGCGCTCGCTCGGCGCCCGGCGCAAACGCGACAGACGTTGCGAAGTTTGCAAAACGTGCCCGTATCGCCTGGGTGATCATCGGTGTACCGCTGGCGTTGCTCGCGTGTCGGGCTTGTGAATACCCGATCGATTGCCGCTCGCTCTGCCAATAGCCAAGCAGGCTATCAGCGGCGCGCCGGGGATTCTGCTGGTGATGTCGTGGGCCTGTTACGCCATCACACCGAAGCGTCCCGTTCGCATTGTCGCCCGAGCTGTTCCGGCCGCGGCACTAGCGTCTGCCCGCGACCCTAACGCATGCGGTCTCGCATGCGCACATTCAGGGTGGATCGGGCAAACCCATACATCCACGTGCCAAAAGGGGCGGCGGCATGGCCCTTATTGTGGCGCTTCGCCGCTCTGTGGGGCTCTTGCAGCCGAGGCAACCCGGCGCTGCGCCACCCGCAACCGCGCCGATCTGATTAGCCGTGCAGGTGCCATCGACGTAGCAGAACTGGGAAAGCAAGTCTGCCTTGTCTCCAATTCGATCAGTTCGCTGCCGGCGACATTGAGCTTGTTGGGCAACAGGCCGACGAAAGTGCCAGCGGCACGCACCTTCTTGGCCAATTCCGCTGAAAAGCCCGATAGGGAGATGAGACTGGCTTTGCGGCCTAGCCTCTGCGCACTCGCGGGAACGCTGGCAGATGTGCTCGCATCCGGGCACTATGTGTCTGCGTCTGCTGCGGTCGAGGTCCGGCCGACATCCGGGTCAAGCGCGGAGCTGTTCAGGCGGCCGTTGATCTTGACAGGTTGATAAACAGATTCATAATAAAACACTTATCAAAATAGGTGTGACGTGTTGGCGATCCGAGCAAACTACGTCGGGGGAGACACGCGATGCGTCCTAAGAGTTTCGCCTTTTGGCTTGGATCGATAGCCATTACCGGCCTATTCGCGACGACTTCGGCCGCTCAGCAAGCCCCGAAGAGTGCAACCGTGCCGTGCCTTGGCTTCGGTTGCCCCATTCAGCCCGCTGCGGAGGCGCCCACCGATCGCCAGACTGGAGCACCGGACAAGCCGTACGACTGGAAGGCAAGTTTCGCCCAATACAAGGTTGGCAAAGTACCCCGCACGCCTGATGGCAAGCCGGACCTCCAGGGTATCTGGAGCCGCTCCATCCTCACCCCACTCGAACGGCCGGGCAATGAATCAGACAGGGCGGAATACGATTCCTCGGTCAGGGCTGAGCTCGAGGATGCCGCGCAGCAAAGACAGTTCGACCTTCGCACTGAGCCCACTAATACTCCGCCGGGTGAAAAAACTACGGATGCTTACAACACGTTCTGGAGAGACGGTTTTTGGTACAAGGTGCCGATGACAAGTCTTCGTACGTCGCAGGTCGTCGATCCACCGAACGGGCGGTTGCCACCGCTAACTCCTGCCGCCAGGGAACAACGGGCCCGTGCCGACTATTTGCTAAATCGCCCGGCCGCGGGTCCGGAGGACCGGCCTCTTTCGAGCCGATGCGTCCGGCCTATCGGCGTCGGTCCGGCGTTTACCGGTTCAGGTCCCGGGGGCCAAGAATCCACCTTGGAGATTATTCAGAGCCCCCAGGCGGTGATTGTTCGTGTGGAAGCCCTTCGATCGCAGTTAATCTACCTGGACGGACGTCCACGTCCCCCCGCGAGCGTTCATCTAGAGACGGGTGCCGCACGCGGGCACTGGGATGGCGATACACTCGTCGTTGAATACACGAATTTCGCGGCGGAAGCTGACGGTACTGCGAGCAAGCGTCTAACCGAGCGCTGGAAGCGTCTGGATGACACGCACTTGCTTTACGGATTCACGATGGATGATCCAGGAACCCGGACAAAACCGTATAGCGTAGAATTCGTAATGTGGCGGCTGACCGATCAGGAACAACTCGTCGAGTATGCGTGCCACGAAGGCAACGTCAATCTCGAGTTCACGTTATCGGGAGCACGGTCCAAAGAGAGGGAAGAAGAGGAACAACAAGAGAAGTAGCAGCCAAGAGATTCGCCAAGGATTGGCTCGGAGACGAAAAGCCATGCAATATCGTAGCCTGCTGATATCTATTCTTGTCCCGATGGCGATGATTCCCCTGGCCGCCCCAGCGAGCGCGCATCACTCGTTTGCGGCCGAATACGATGCAAATAAGCCAGTGACGCTGACGGGATCCGTGACCAAGATGGCGTGGATCAATCCACATTCTTGGATCTACGTTGATGTCAAAAGTCCAGACGGAATCGTTGAGAATTGGGCCGTCGAGGCGGGACCTCCGGGTACGTTGATAAGAGCGGGGTTCACGAAGGAATCCTTGGCGCCCGGCACAGTCATCGTCGTGAACGGCTACCGCGCAAAGGACGGAGCTTTGAGAGCGAATGGACGTGATATTACGTTGCCGGATGGGCGGTTGCTCTTCGTCGGCGGATCCAGCCCGGACGCGCCGAAGTGACGAAATTGGAATAGAAATCAGATACTAGTCCCGGCGTATAAAATCATCGAAGAGGCACAGCATGGCTGATCGCAATCGTGTTGGTCGACCGATGAGCATCTTGCCAGCGACCTGTGCGATCGCAGTATGTACCTTTGCGATGTCGGCTTGGGCTCAGGAGGGATTGGTTGTTTCATACAGCACGAACGATTTGGGAATGCAGTTCGTTTCGATTCCCGCCGGGCAGTTCCCGATGGGGTGCTCTGAAGGCGCAAAACCGGTGGAATGCAGCGCGGATGAAAAGCCGCGACACACCGTACAAATCACCAAAGCTTTCGAAATCGGCAAGACGGAAGTAACGCAACAGCAATGGCAAGCGGTGATGGGCTCGGCGCCCAGTCGCTATAAGGGCGACACCCTTCCCGTGGAACAGGTCAGCTTCCAGGATGTCCAGGCGTTCCTCAGCAAACTGAACGCGCGCAACGACGGATTTTTCTATCGGCTGCCAACCGAAGCCGAATGGGAATATGCGGCGAGAGCCGGTACAGCGGACCAGTTTGCGGGCGCGAAAGTGGCGAACTCTCTCGGCCGGTATTCGCCTCCGGACGATTGGGCCTGGTATAATGTAGAAAAGACGCAACCTGTAGCAAATAAAAGGCCCAACGCTTGGGGCCTCTACGATATGCGGGGGAATGTGGCGGAATGGGTGCAGGATTGGTATGAGGCCAAGTATTACTCGAAGAGTCCAATGTCTGATCCCAAGGGGCCCGACAGCAGTGATGGGGGGCGGGGAGTGCGCGGTGGGACCTTCCACGACGACGGGCCCTGGTTGACGCGAGTGTCACTTCGCACGCATTTTTCGGAGGATTACCGACGCTTTGACCTCGGTTTTCGGGTCGTGCGTGAGAAACGCTAATATCAATTGGGGGAAATCGGAGTGAACGGGACGCTGTCCGCCGTGATTTCGTTTGGCGCGGTTGTTTGTTTTGCCGCGAGCGCGCTAGGGCAGGCCGGAGCGCCCTCCCAGCGGGTTCACATTCCTGGTATCCCAGATGGAACCTCGATTTACCCCAAGTCGATGGATCGCGGGGACAACTTCGTTTCCATTGGTTGCGTTTCAAAATCCCCCGACGGGGAATTGCGCATCACCGACTGGAGAGGTGGCGAGCGGCCATCGGTAGCGGGAGCGCCTCCGTTTGCCGCCAGGGCACCACTGGTGTTTCGGCTTCAAGGGGATCAGGAGATGCTAAATTTCCAGGTTGGTCATGAAGTGCAGATCACTGGGACGATCTTGGAAAAAGCAGATGCGTCTCGCCTCCCGGGGGTGAAGGTGGAATCGCTTTTGTACCTTTCCCGAACCTGCTGGAAAAGGGGAACTACTACGGAAGAACCCGCCAAGCCGAAACCATGATGGTGCTCGATTCGAATGGAGGGTCTGAATGCGAGCTTGCAACAAGTACCTGGCCGTCACGACTATCCTCGGGGCGATCATGCAAGGGATCATCGCGTCCCCGCTATTCGCCCAGAGCACGCCTGCCCGGCCGCCGGCCACTGCCGATGCTCCAACATACAAGGCCCCGCGAACCGCTGATGGTAAACCGGACTTGAGTGGGATCTGGCAGGCCCTGAACACCGCCGAATGGGATATCCAAGCCCATGATGCGAAGGCAGGACCGCTTGTCGTAATGGGCGCGGTCGGCGGAATTCCGGCTGGCCTTGGCGTCGTTGAAGACGGACCGCTTCCCTATCGGCCCGAGGCGCTGGCCAAGAAGAAGGAAAACGAAGCCAATTGGCTCGCTCTGGATCCGGTTGTTAAATGCTTCCTGCCCGGCCTGCCACGGGCGACCTACATGCCGTTTCCGTTTCAAATCGTGCAATCGCCGCAGCACGTGTCGTTCACCTATGAATTTGCCTTCGCGTCGCGCGTTGTGAATATCGGCACGAAGAGCCAGGCTCCAGTCGATTCCTGGATGGGTTGGTCGAACGGCTCGTGGGACGGGGATACGTTGGTGGTCGACGTGACCGGGATGGTTGAGGATACCTGGTTTGACCGGGCAGGGGACTATCACAGCGACGCTTTACACCTCACCGAACGTTACACACCCACCAGCGCAAATACGCTTCTCTATGAAGTGACTGTCGATGATCCGACGGTCTACACGCGTCCCTGGAAGATGAGCATGCCACTGTATCGGCGGATCGAAAAGGACATGCAGTTGTTGGAATACAACTGTGTGCCCTATGTAGAGGAGCTTATGTACGGGCATCTTCGCAAGGTGCGAACCCCAGGCGAAATAGAAGAAGAGGACAAAGCGCCGATCCAGAATCCGGGCGAAAACAAAAATTAAACCCGCAAATTGGTGACGCCGTGAACCTGTGAAGGGCTCTATGACCCCGATCCCAATGCAAAAGTGGTGACGGGCCAGCTTGTGCCAATCACAATCGTTACCGCTAGCGGCGCCGAGGGGTAAAGAATGTGGGTGCCACCGGTAGTGATTGGCTCACATCGACGGCGCCCGCCGCTCGAATCGACTCGGGGGCCGGATATCTCTGATACCCATTCGGCAGTTAGGCATTAACGCAACGCCAGGAACACGGCTGGGAACGCGACCCCGCGAGGTAGACGCTTCCGCCGTTGAAGGAAACGGGAAATGAAGCCGGCGCTCGGCTATTGCGGTGCTTTCGTCTGATTACGACTGCGAGATTGTGTAGGAAGGTCAGCTTTAGTTCCACCCGGGGCGCCTTGTTGGGCTTTGATTTCGATGGGCCGATATGTTTCCGCATAGCAGCCATCAATTGATACATGGGATCTGACCTCTGATATCGTATCGTCACGGATCAGAACTGCGTATGCCGGCATTTCGTCTGCGCCGCGACTTCTGATGCAGAAGACCCAATCGCCCCCTTGGGTATCATGGGTGGCCCGGACCGGCGACACCTCCGGAGTACCAGAAAGCTTTGCGGTCGTGAACGCGGAATTGATAAGTTCGGCAAGTTTTTTCTCATCGGGCGGCGCTACAGGTCGCGCCGTGGAGGCCGATTGCCTCGCATCCATGGTACCGCAGCCGCTCGCAGCCAAACACAAAAGCATCGTTAAACACCAGGAACGGTGGGCCGCCAAATTACTCGTCAAGACATTTCCCGTTGGCGAAGGCCGACGAAATATTCCCATCGGTGATCCTTTGTATCCCAGCTTGGTAGCCGTCTCAACGGCCCTTTCCCTTACCGCCCCGCCGTTACCGTCCATATTAAGCGTCAGCAGGGCTCGGCTGCAAAGACGAGTTGGCGCAAATATTCCGAATACACGGACGGTCGATCGAATGAATTATCGACATTCCACGTGGAATGGGGCGCACCGATGGTGCACGGATGTTGCCTTCGTCGCAACATCCGACGCTCAGACCGCCGCAGCCGCGTGAAACATCGCCCGTAGCGCTGAATCATCCAGAGGTACCTCTGTTGCGTGCACGAATGACCGCTTGTGTGACAAGGTCCTCGGCACATAAAGCTTTCAGACGCCGGCCGTCACCACCGCACGGCGGCCGGCGGTCGGGTTAGGCCCGGTGGAAAACTTATATGAGCGCAATGACGCCCCCGCCAAGTGTGGTCTGCCCCCTTTCGAATTGCGACCAAGCAGCTATCGCTCCCGGTGCTGTGCGCGAGATCGAGTGGTCACGCACCCCGCGTTTGCCTTCGCAGACCTCAGCCATCCTGACCATCATCGCCCCGAACTCTTTGCAGATCGGCACCGGAGATGCTGGCGCTCGGCAGGTTGGCTGCCTTAATATCGGCGCTGCCAAAGTCTGCAGACGGACGCGGCGTTCGCCCGGCGTCGCCGGTGTCTTGTTGTGCAGGCAGGTCCGCTGGTCGCCAATGAGCCGGCAACTCAGCCGCGCGTCCGTGGCGGACCGCGAGCGCACCGCATCGGCCCAACGCGTCGGGAGGGACTGGTGAGACGAGTGATTACAATCGGCTTCATGGCTGCGGTTCTATTCGTGCCGACAGCGGCCGGCGCCGGGGAGCGGTTGGTCGACGGCGTGCTCGGGGCGGCGGCTGGCGCCCTCGTGGGCGGCCCGGCCGGCTTAGTCGCCGGCGGGCTGATCGGTTACGTGGCTGGCCCCCGTATCTCGCGCCCTTTGGGCTTTTACCGCTTTCACCGACATTATCGCGCCCATTATCAGTCGCCGCTTTGATCGTGCTGACGCGCGCCAAGCGGATTGATGGGGAGGCCACCGCCGCGCTCGGGCAGCGATCAAAGCCTCAGATTTGGTCCCAAAAATGACCCGCCTGACGATTCAGGCCCGGGAGCGACTGGAGTTCGGCTGAACGTCATGGATCAATGAGAACGCCGGGATTGAGCAGGCCCTGCGGGTCGAGTGTTTTCTTCGCGGCCCGCAGCGCCTCGGCGAACAAGGGCGGGCGCTGCCTATCATACCAGGGCCGATGATCGCGCCCGACAGCGTGATGGTGGGTGACAGTCCCACCATTGGCAATAACGGCGTCGAGCGCCGCGCTCTTGATTGCAAGCCATTGCGCGGCTAGCTTGCCCGGCTCGCCGAGCGCGTGGATGGTGAAATAGGGGGCCGGGCCGTCGGGATAGACATGTGTAAACCGGCAGGTGACCTCGCCTGCGCGGCCGGTCGTCTCAAGGATCGCGTCCCCGGTCGCGGCCTTGACCGCGTCGTGGAATTGTTCAAAGCGCTCCCAGGTGATCGAGGTCTCGAAGGTATCGTTGATCACGGCGCGCAGGATCAGTCGTTCCATCGCATAGGGCATGCGGATGAAGGCATTGCGCCAGACGCCGGCGGCGCCCACACGGTGCGCCTCGGCGCCGCTAGCCTCGGGAGTACCACCATGATCCGCGCAGCACTCGCGGGCGCGCTTGATCCAGGGCGCGACATCGTGGTCGGCCGATTCGAAGCCCAGCACCATGATAGCGACCGAGCCATCTGCGGCGCCGGTGTTGTAGGCCTCGGATGGATCGAGGATCCGGCAGTTCGAGGGATAGAGGCCCGCCTGCGAGATCGCCCGCACCGCGCGGGCAGCAGAAAAGAAATCCCTGAAACGCACCGCGCCGCCGTCGCGGAATTGCGGGCGATCCTGCAAACGCATCCACGCCTGTGTGATGACGCCGAGAATTCCTTCCGAGCCGATCATCAGGCGGTCCGGGCTCGGACCCGCGCCGGAGCCGGGCAGGCGGCGGCTTTCGATCACGCCCCTCGGCGTAACGGCGCGCAGCGATTCAACGAAATCGTCGATATGCGTATAGAGCGTCGCAAAGTGGCCACCGCCACGCGTCGCAATCCAGCCACCAAGCGATGAGTATTCGAAGCTCTGCGGGAAATGGCGCAGCGTCAGCCCCTGCGCACGCAGCTGTGCTTCGAGGGCGGGGCCGTAGATGCCGCCCTCGATCAGCGCGGCGCGCGATGTCTTGTCAACCTCCTTCACCTTATCCAGTTGTCGCAGGTCGATCGTAATTGCACCCGTGTGGCCGTTGCGCTTCGGCTCGACGCCGCCGCACACGCTCGATCCGCCGCCGAACGGCGTCACGGTTGCGTCGGCGCCGCCGGCCCAGTCGAGCAAAGCCTGCACGTCCGCCTCGTTGCGCGGATAGGCGACGACGTCTGGCGCGCTCGCATAATCGCGTGCAAGGCCGCGGGCAAGCTCTGGGTATGATTTGCCGTAGGTGTGTGCGACGCGGTCATAGTGTTCACTGGTGCAGAACGGGAGCGAGCCAGGCGCGGTGACGCGAGGCGGTTCGAGCCTGATCTCTTCGAGGCGCGGCGGGCGCGCGCTCTCCTTTAGCGAGGCGCCGAAACGCGCTTGCGCGCGCGCCATCACAAAGGCTTCTTCTTCGGCGGTGAGGCCCTCGCCCTCACGGCCCCAGCCGAAGTGTTTCAGCCTCGCTGCTGACATGGCGGTGTCTTCCGGTGCAATAAAGGC
>JASHRR010000010.1 GCA_030037185.1 Xanthobacteraceae bacterium
CTTTCCTCGGGTGGCCCACCCGCATCAAGCTCGCGGACGCGAATGCGCCTGACGCGGATGCTGAAGGTCGTCGGCCCGCCGCTTTGCGGGTCGAGACGCACACTCTGCGGTCTTGGGTGCGGGGATGGTTGGGCGTTCGAGCCGATGCAGAGCTGGATTGACGGACGTGGCTCGGTCTTCCCAAGCAGGCGCTCTTAGAGGTGACGGAGGGCTCAGTCTATCGCGACGACGACGGCGAACTTGGCGCTCTGCGCCAGCGCTTTGCCTATTTTTCCGCAGGACGTCTGGCTCTATAAAATCGCCTGCCAATGGGTGCGCGTCGGACAGGAGCAGGCGTTCGTCGGTCGGTGCGGCGATGTCGGCGACGACATTGGCTCGCGCATCATCACCGCGCGACTGGCGCGCGACGTCATGCGGCTCTGCTTCCTGGTAGAGCGCCGTTACGTCCCATCCCAAGTGGTTCGGGGCGGCTTTCGCGCGGCTGTCGTGCGCGAGGGAGATTGGTCCACTGGTCGCCGAGGTGCTAAAGGCCGACGATCGGCGAGGCCGAGAAACGGCCCTCCCTGGGGCCTGTCGGCGTGTCGCCGAGTTGCATGTGCGACGAGGCAATCCCGGCGCGCTCAGGGCAAGGATCATGACCTTCTCCGAGCTGAACCGCCGCCCAGGAGATTCACCGTCCGTATCGCGCCGCCACGCGACTTCGAGGTGATCAATGCTGGCGAACTCGCGGAGGTGATCCGCAAGGAAATCCATGACCCGGAGATTGCGGCTCTTGGGTTTTCCGGCGCCATTGACCAGTTTAGCGACTCAACCGACCTCGTCGATTGCCCTCCCCTCGCCCATGCGGCGGTCAGGGCGGTCAGCCTCGACTGCAAGACCTGCCGTGCTCGGCTAAGCTGACGAGGTTGTGCTGCGGTGGCTCATTCTTGTGGCGGCGCTGCTCCTCGACCGGCCGCGGTCCTTTTGCAGCCAAGGTGGCTTCGGCTCCAGCCGCATGAGTCGGCCAATCGCCGTCATCCCGGCCCTTCTGCGCGGATGCGCAAACGGTGTAGCCTCTTGCTATAGAGCCGTCATTGGGATGTGTTTCACGCAGATTCAGTTGGGGGAACAGCGATGAAGAAAGTGCGGGCGGTTGCTCTAATCGGTGCAGGCCTCGCTGCTCTCTCGATCATTGTCGCTGCGGTCATGTCTCTAATTGTCTCTCAGGTTGAAGACGGCCTGATCGATGCGCGCGTACAGACGCTGCTCGCCCAGGGCGAAATCATCGCTATGGCTATTGCCGGCCAAGGGACGGAGTCCGACGCGATCAACATCGACTTTCCTGTTAGCCCGGAGCGGGTGGCACTGCTGGTGCCGCGTTTGATCACCCCGACCAATGCGCGTGCACGCATCTATGACCGCGACGCACGTTGATCCTCGACAGCCGCAACCTCTATGGCCCTGGCGACGTGCTGCGCTTTGACTTGCCGCCATCAAGGGCCGAACGGCCAGGAATCGTCGAACGCACATTTACCGCGATCCGCAGTTTGCTGCTCGGCCGCAGCGACTTGCCGCCCTATCGCGAGATAGGGCCGGAGAATGGCAGGGGCTACTCTGAAGTCGCCCAAGCATTGGGCAGTCAGAAAGCAAGCGTGGTTCGCATCAGCGACCGCGGCGAGGTGATCGTTCTGGTCGCAGTCCCAATTCAACGCCTCCGCACGGTCCGCGGGGCGTTGCTGTTGTCGACGCTGAGTGGCGGAATTAACGAGATGATGATCAATTCCGTGCTCAAACGGTCAATCTACGTTCTAGCTATCGTGCTGCTTCTTGTAGCAGCCTTCGCGAGTATCGTCAGAAGCCGAAAGCGTAAAGCCGAACAGGCGCTGTCACGCTGAGCAACGACTAGCAAAGCAGACGAGAAGGGCGGCCCTGACTTCAGGATTGAAAGATCTGACCGCGCAATGCATCGCGACAGGCGGCGTGCGTTCCGCAGGGCGTCCTGGGACGCCGTGGACCCGGCTGCCGGCGCTCCTGGCGGCGACGCGGACGCGGCCATGAGCCAGGAGTTGGGGCATGAGTCAGTCGGCCGTAGGAGGCCCGCAGAGCCGTCCGCTCGGGGTCATTGGACGGCTGTGCGGGTCGCTCGACCGGCACGTCCGCATCACCTCAGATAGCTGACCGACTTTGTGCACCGCGCAAGCCGGCAGATGTGGGCCAGTAAGAGACATTCCACGCCCTTTCAAGTGGGCGGGAAATTGCTGTAACGTTTAATTCAAGGGTTGCCAGCGGGACGTGACGGGATCTCGTGCCTTTGAAAGGCAGCGTCGGTACCCGCGGTGGGCGTCATCTCGAAATTAAAATCAATTTGTGTTCGCACGTATGCGCACCAGGAGGAACAGATGAATCGCATTACTTCTATGCTCGCTGGCCTGGTAATCGCCGGGTCGCCGACGTTGGCGGCCGAGGTGACCCCAGAGCGGCTCATCAATGCTGACCGGGAGCCGCAGAACTGGCTGATGAACCACCGCACCTATGACGCGCAGCGTTACTCGCCGCTCGACAAGATCAACCGCGGCAACGTCAAGGACCTCAAGCTCGCCTATTCGGTTGCGATCGGCGGTACCGCCGCGAACGAGAATCTGGAGGCCACCCCGCTCGCCGAGGATGGTTTCCTCTACATCGTCGACCAATGGGGCGTGCTCTACAAAATCGATGCACGTTCCGGGAAGGCGGGCCGGATCGTGTGGCGCATGGACCCGGGGCAGGAGAAGGTCCCGCTCGCGAACCGCGGCGCGGCGCTCTGGGGCAATCTCGTCATCACGGTTGCGAACTATCCGCCGCGCATGATCGCGACCGATAAGGACACGGGCAAGGTCGCCTGGGAAACCAACCTCGAAGACGGTCAGGCGGACTTGCAGCTCACCGCGGCGCCGTTGCCGGTCAAGGACAAGATCATGCTTGGCGCTGCTGGCGGCGACCGCGGCGTGCGCGATTTCATTGTCGCGCTGGATGCCGTGACTGGCAGGCTCGCTTGGCGCAAATACGTGATCCCGGCGCCCGGGGAGCCGGGTTCAGAAACCTGGAAGGACAATAACAACGCCTGGCAGACTGGCGGCGGCGCAATGTGGGTCACTGGCTCGTATGACGTCGATAACAATCAGGTGCTTTGGGGTACCGGTAACCCGGTGCCGATGTTCAATCCCTACTACCGCCCCGGCAACAATCTCTACACCAATAGTCTGATTTCATGGGATCCCGACAGCGGCAAGATGAACTGGTACTTTCAATATACGCCGGGCGACATGTGGGACTACGACGAGGCCGGCACGCACATTTTGATCGACGGCGAGGTTGCCGGTCAGGCGCGCAAGCTGATCACCCATTCGGGACGAAACGGATTTTTTTATGCGATGGAGCGCGTCAACGGGCAGCCTCTCCTGGCCAAGCCATATGTCGATGCGGTCACCTGGACCATGGGCATCGATCAGAAGACCGGATTGCCCGTCGACTACGATCCCAATAGGGACATTCAGGTCTACTCAGGCGAGCAGAACATGACGCTGATGGACCGTACCAAGAAATTGTGTCCCTCTTGGCTGGGTGGCAACAACTACTGGTCGGCATCCTACAGCCGAAGGACCAAGCTGCTCTACGTTCCATCGGCGTCGACGTGCAATCAAGCAACGCTTGATCCCGATGGGCGCAGGAACGCCAACGGGCCATTTTTGGGCGGCGTGTCCAAGTATATCGAGCGCAATGAAACCGACATTATCGTCGTCGATCCGTTCACGGGTGAGGTGAAAAAGAAGGTACACAGCCAGTATCCAAACCGCAGCGCGGCCCTCACGACGGCCGGTGGCCTCCTCTTCACTGGCTTCGTCGATGGATCGTTCGCTGCTTATGACGACATCAGCCTTGAACAGCTTTGGGAGATCAATGTCGGCGCAGGCTTCAACGCTCCGCCCATGACCTTCGAGGTCGGCGGCAAGCAATATGTTGCAATCTTGACCGGGCTTGGTGGAAACGCCAAGGCCGCACTCGTAAACACGCCGGAACTTCGCGAAATGCGCAACCAGACGATGCTCTTCGTGTTCGGACTGTAAGAGCGGACAGCTTTCGGCACGATAAGTGCCGTGCCGATCGGACCGCTAGCACGGTGGCTTGAGCGATGAAGAAAGTAGCTCCCCGTGGAAAGGGGCGCTGTGGGGGCAACCGCGTCGTTTTCTTCGCGTGCAGGTTCGTCCGACGAAACTCACCGTGACAACAGGCCGGGGTCGACCGGAAGCCGCGGTTCGTCACGACGAACACTTTCCTCGTGAGCGGCACAGGTCCGGCCAATCCGGCTGACGTGGCCGAACGTCTCTTACGGTCGGGTAGGACGATGGCGCGGACCGGGCTTCGAATGATGCCGACGTTTCCATCGTCTCCCCTAAGATTCCGGCCGAATAGGAGAAGAGTCGATCAGCACTTTTAGGGTCCCCTTGTCTGTGTCCGCCGTTTCCAGCTGCGCTCGGGTAGGAGGATGGCGCGGTACGAGCCGTTTCCATCCTCCCCCCTAAAATTCCGGACGGTGGGTTTTCCCCAGTCCGGCTTCAAAGCTGGCCTAGCAGATAGGACCTTCCTTGATGTGGCACTGCTTAAGCCAAGCACCCGACCTTCCCAGTGTTGCAGCAAGTTTGACCTATCCTTCGTGCGTTCCGCAGCAGACATAGCGTCCGGATTCAGAGCCCCAGCCTATTCTGCCTTGCATGCGCACCGCCATGCACACGGCCGCTTCTGCCGTGTTACTCCAGGGGTCCTCGCTCTGGTGCGGTGTTGTCCGTCATCACTTAATCGACCCCATGGGCCCCACTCGACGACATAAGACAATTTCGACGCACAGCGCTTATGTGCCTTGT
>JASHRR010000923.1 GCA_030037185.1 Xanthobacteraceae bacterium
GTCATCAGGACGCGGCGCGCCAGCACCACATCGGCCGGATGTGTCTCGCCCATGGTGGGTGAACGATCGTTTGCGGGCGCGCCATCCAGCCGGGCGGCGCCAGCAAGACAAATGCCGATGGTCAAGATCATGACTCGTGCGAACATGCGGCCCTCCGGGCTCTTGCTTGGGCCGTCCAACAACGCCAGCAACCCCGAGCGCGCAGGGATGCAGGGAAGGCCGTTGTCCCGGTCATCGACGGCGTTCCGGCTGCCCCCTCGCTGTCCCGCCGGGCTGGCGTCGGAGCGAGGGAAGGGGTGCGCGACCCAAATGGGGGCATGACGCCGTCTGCGCAGCCCAATGGTTACTCTCGCGATTGCTTGAAATACCGCAGATCCGGCGGCGGCTGGTTCTTGCGGACCGGCATCAGCAGGCCGTCGCCGCCGACGAAATAGCCCTCCCGCCCGATGGCGATCATCGACCTGTTCTCGGTACAATAAGCCTCTGCCCAGTTGGGCCGCGGGTTCGCATCGTGGACATATTTCTTGTCTACCGTCCAAGGCTGCGTCAAAGCGTGGTCGATCACCGTGATTTCGTCATGCAAAATGTTCGGGTTGGTCCCGTCGCGGTGGATCCGCTCAAGGAAGATCGACTGGTTGTCGAAATGGAGCGGCAGCCCGGTTGCGTCGTAAGCGCGAGGACCCTTGAAGGGGCCGCGCGTTTCGACTTCGAGCACGTCGTAGACCCCGTCGCCGTCCTCATCTATCCATCTGCCGATCGAGTAGCCCGCATAGGTCGGCTCGATGTCCGTTGGCCAGTCGCGTCGATCGGTGAAGATCCGACGAAAGTGCTCCGAGCCACCGATCAAGACGTAGGTGGTATTGGGCGTCACGACGAACTCCAACGGCGTAAATGCGATGGTCATTAGCGGCATGCCGCCGGGCAGGCAGCGAACGGCGTGGTCAAAGAAGTTGCCTTCCCCGCCCTTCGCCTGATCGGCAAGGCTGTCTTCCAGGACTTTCTGATACTCTGCAGTCAGCGGGGCCTGCTGTCCAAACCCCCACGGTTTGGTCTGATCGAACGACGGCTGGCCGCCAGCCGTAAACCCTGTACCGCCGTTACCGGAGTCGCGGGTGGACCTCGGGGGCACCCACCGCGCCCATGCGCCCTTCCAGTCCGGATATTTCGCGGCGTCGGTCGCCTGAACCGCGCCGACCATCATCAGCGTGGCGGCAGCGGCAACGGCAACAGTACAGGTTGAGCTTTTCAGCGGCATGATTGTCCTCCCCTGCCAGCTTGCTTAATCCGAGACCTCAATGTTCCCCGAGCGAGTGCGCCCCCATCATCCGATTTCAAGCAGCAGCTTCTGCAGGATCGCTTGCTTGAAGTTGTCGAAGCCAATCGACTCGATGGTGACGTGCCCTTCGCCGCCGACGACGTGATTGCGATAGTACACGTCGAGTCCTTCGGGAGGTTGGGGCGGAAAAATATATTCCGGCGGCTTCACGATAATTGGCAGGCCATTGATAACCACCCCTTTCGCAATCAATGTGTCGCGGACGTCCTGCAGGCCGCGAACGCCCTGATTATCGTCGCCGTCTCCGGAAACATCAATAACCTTTCTGCCGCCGGAAAACTCCTGGTCGAACTGCCGGTCGCAGAAGGACAGTGCTCTGCTGATAAGCGTATTGACTCCGATCTGTGGGCGTCGGGTATTGTTCAATCGTTCGCGGAACAGGTCCATCGATTTGGCATCCTGCACCCGTGTCCACGGAACCATCACCTCCTGGTCGCGGGCCCATGCGATAAAGGTGACGGCAAGGACCGGAGGCTCGAGCTCACGAATGACATCGAGCACGCGCGGGTCCCCCAGCGCTTGCAGGTAGCCTTCTTGTTGCGTCTTATAGCGCGCCGCATTCACGCTCCCCGAAACGTCGGCAGCGAGGATGAGTTGCATCCCCACTGCCTCGGCTGCATTGGCACCGAACGGAGCAAGCGCAAGCGCAGAACTCGCCGCCAGCGCCTGGCGTCGGGTGATCAGAGTTTTCATCGCCCATCTCCCGTGTGCCACCCTGCCCAGCTAGGCTTGGCTGAAGCCCTCAGGCACCGAAAGCGAGGCCGAGGCAAGCCATCCTGAGTACAAGATCACACTATATAGCAGCATCTGGGGTGAAGCGGAGGTAACGGTGCGGCGTTCCGGTTGTCCAGCCGACCGCACACCCGATCCGCAAGCTGGCACGAGCGCGAGCATCGGCAAATGACGTTGCCGGCAAGGCGAAAAAAGCAACGCCGTTAATCGATCGGTTCGCTCACTCAGCGTCGGCAAGCCGGCTGCCCGTCACTCGCACCAGAGACGAGAGACGGAGCCCGATCTGGCGAGAGACATTTTCCATCCCACCCTGCAGGAGCCCTGCGGCGAGGCCGCGAGATCTGCGCGAAACCACCAGATCAAAACCAAATCATTGATGCGCATGCCAGCCGGCCCCCTCAACCCGTGCAGATCCGGCGGCTCGAAGAGGCCCTGCAGGTCAAGCCGTGGCGCGACGTGAAACGGTTTTCACGATCGCAGCCGAAGCTGCGCATCTGCGCAGGTCAGCTCCTTGTTTTAACAGGCGCGTGCGAGGTGCATTTTCTGGCCATCATATTCTGAACTCGACGCCGCGCTTGCGCCCCTGAGACATATCCAGGAATAGTTCGTCGAGCACGAATTTGCGCCCGGTCTGGCCTTGCTCATAAGCATAGCCAACAAGCGTCTGAAGGTTGTGACGGTTGTTGTCGGTGAGGCCGTATTCCCAGGGATCAGGTCCGAGGATCCTCTCCTGCTCCTCCCACGCCTCCCGGTAAAAGGCGAGCGGCACAACCCGCGGGTTCGTCAGCCGTTTCATCGCCAGGCTCTTGGCCTTGTCAAAGGCGTGGAACAGGTTGATGGCAACCCACGGGTGGTTCTCGATGACACGCCGCTTGATGCCGAGAACATGCATGATCGGAAAAATGCCGGTCTTGTGGTAATACGCCAATTCTTCGCTTCGATAGT
>JASHRR010000924.1 GCA_030037185.1 Xanthobacteraceae bacterium
GGTGGATGACCCCGAGATGCCCTTGCTCTACGCCTTGCGCGACGAACTCGGGTTGAACAATCCGCGCTTCGGGTGCGGGCTCGGCCAGTGCGGCGCGTGCACCGTGCATATCGACGGACGTTCGGTGCGCTCATGCGGCATCGCGGTGTCGTCGATCGCGGGCCGCGAGATCACGACGCTCGCCGGCCTCGGAACACCGGAAAGTCCCCATCCGATACAGAAAGCCTGGATCGAGGAACAGGTATCGCAGTGCGCCTACTGCGTAAACGGTTGGATCATGACGGCGGCTGAATTGCTCAACCGGCATCCGCGACCCACTGATGCGCAGATCAAGGAGGCGCTCAGCGGCCTCATTTGTCGTTGTGGGACGCACGCCGCCGCCATGCGCGCAGTCAAACGCGCCGCCGGGTTAATTTGAAGGGGCGCGCCATGACTGACAACAAAAAAAATGATCCGACGCTCAGCCGCCGCGCCTTCCTGACCACAACCGGCGCCCTGCTCGTAACCCTTGCCCCGCCCGCAGATTGGGCTGCCGCCGCGACCTATGGAGCAGCGAGGAGACCACCCGTCACTGGCGATCAGCTCGATTCCTATATCACCATCGGCGCCGACGGCACTGTCACGGCCTACTACGGCAAGATCGACGGTGGCCAGGGCTTGGAGACCGCAATCGCCCAGATGGTCGCTGAGGAGATCGAGGTGCCGTATGAGCGCGTGGGCGTGATCATGGGCGACAGCGCCCTGACACTCGACATGGGCGGGGCCAGCGCAGCAATTGGCGTCTCGCACGGCGGGATGACACTGCGCCGAACCGCCGCCGAGGCTCGGCGGTTGCTGATTGGGATGGCGGCGAAGGTGCTGGGGATGCCGGCGGACGAGCTTAGCGTGAGCGACGGCGTCGTACACGCCATCGCCGACCCTCATCGCCGGGTCGCCTATGCGGAGTTGATCGGAGGCCGCTACTTCGACACGAAAGTGAACTGGAATGGCCGGACCGGCAGCCAGCTTGCCGTTGCGGTGCACACACCACTTAAGGAGCCCGAGCAGTTCAACGTTATCGGCCGGTCGTTCCCGCGGCGTGATCTCCCGCTCAAAGTCTTTGGCCGCATGGAGATGGTCAACGACGTGCGGCTTCCCGGCATGCTGCATGCGCGCATGATCCGCCCTGCGGTCGCCGGCGCTGTACCGGTCAAGCTCGATGAAGAATCGATCAGGCACATCCCGGGCGCCAAGGCGGTGCGCATCAAGGACATGCTCGCGGTTGTTGCTGAGAAGGAATGGAATGCCGTCAAGGCGGCAGCGAATCTCAAAGTGAGCTGGTCGGAATTCAAGCCGAACTTTCCGGGTCACGACAAGCTCCATGACCACATCCGCAATGCTCCGGTGCTCAAACGCGTGATTCAGCGTGAGAACGGTTCTGTGGATGAGGGCTTGAGCCGGGCCGCACGCATCATCGAAGGCGAGTACGAGTATCCAACTCAATCCCACGCCAGTACCGGCCCGGCCTGCGCCGTCGCCGACGTGCGCGACGGCGGCGCAACCGTCTGGACCTCGACGCAGAAGCCCTATGACTCTGCGGCCTGCGTCGGCGAACTGCTCGGCTTGCCACGCAACAGGGTGCGGGCGATCTGGATGTTCGGCACAGGTTCCTACGGTCGCAACGATCAGGGCGATGCAACCGCCGACGCGGCGGTGCTATCGCAGCATTTAGGCCGGCCGGTCCGGGTCCAGTATATGCGCCACGAAGGCATTGCCTGGGACCCCAAGGGGACGGCGGCGGTAAACCGCGGACGCGCCGGCCTCGATGCGTCCGGCAAGGTGGTCGCTTACGAGTACATCAGCAAGGCGTTTTCACGTACCGACACCAACACGCGGGAAAGCCGCGCCGCCGACGTGCTCGCCGGACATCTATTGGGCTTCGATTTGAAGCCTGACCTCAGCTTCGAAATCCCCGTCGCCTCCTATACTTTCGATCACGGGCGGCTCGGCTGGGAGATCGTCCCGCCGCTCCTGGATCGCGCCTCGCCCCTGCGCACGACGCATCTGCGCGATCCCTATGGACCGCCGATCCTGTTTGGCAGCGAATCGTTCATGGACGAGGTCGCGGCTGCGACGAATACCGACCCGGTGGAATTCCGGCTGCGCTATCTCGCTAATCCGCGTGACCGCGACGCGGTCCGGATCGCCGCCGAGCGCTATGGCTGGGAGAAGCGTCCGTCCCCACGCAATGATCAGAGCGACGGTGAGGTTGCTGTCGGCCGCGGCATTGCATTCCGGCGGCATTTCGATACGTTTATCGCGCTGGTCGCCGAGGTAGGTGTTCATCGTGAAACCGGAAGGCTCGACCTGCTGCGCTATGTGTGTGCCCACGATGTCGGCATGATCGTCAACCCCGATACCCTCCGTCACGTCATTGATCGCCAGCTCGTCTACGGCACCAGCAGAGCACTGTTCGAAGAGGTGCGCTTCGACGAGAACATGGTCACCAGCCTCGACTGGGAGAGTTATCCGGTGCTGCACATCGATTCGATACCGGAAAAGATCGAGATCGTGCTGATCGAGCGTCCCGAAGCCGCGCCATCCGGAGCTGCCGAGATGGCTCTTGGCCTCGTACCTGCGGCCATCGGCAATGCCGTGTTCGACGCTACTGGGGCGAGGTTGCGTCGGGTGCCGTTCACGCCCGCACGCGTCAAGGCGGCTCTCGAACGTGCCTAACTGCGCCATCGGCCGCTCCGTCTTGCGCTTGCTGGGAAATCTCGGCTAAGCGCTCGACTAGCTCACTGGGAGCAAACGCCATATCACGATCGCCGCCACGATTGCGATTGCGTCCGTGAGTGCGTTCGCGGCGAGTGCCTCCGCGAAGACGTTCGTGCCGGCAACAAAAGGCAATATGGGCCGGTGCGGATCCCGCCGATTGGCTCTGATGAACCGCAGCTCAGAGCTGCGGCACGTGACTGCCCCGCCGTCCCGGATGGCGTTCAAATGACTGCCGCGCGAACCCGGATGCTGGTATAATTCGTGCGACCCAATCCCCGCTATCACTTTGTCGCAACCTGACCAGGGAGGCTGAAATGACCACGCATCTTCAATCCAAACACATCGAAGCAGGCTTGGAAGCACGATTGAGCCGCCGCGGTTTGGTTCAGGCGTTGGCCGCAGGCGCGGCGGCGAGCGTCGCCACGCCGGCGCTGGCGGAGCAGACCGCCGTCGTAGCCGAAGCTACGCCTGCCGATTATGCGCGTGATCCGACGCGTTGGGGCACCGCCGAAGTTGCGGCACTGTTCCCCGGATTCAAGCATCTCGACATGCGCACGAAGGGTGCCATCATCCGCGTCCGCCATGGCGGGTCCGGTCCGCCGCTGCTGCTGCTTCACGGCTATCCGAACAATCACGTATTGTGGTATGCGGTGGCGGCACGGCTTGCGGAACGCTATCATGTGGTGCTCGCCGACCTGCGCGGTTACGGCGACTCATCGCTGCCCGAGCCCGGCCCCAATCTCATCAATTACAGCTTCCGGGTCATGGCGGAGGACATGATCGAGGTGATGGAGAGCCTCGGCCACCAGCGTTTCTTTCTTGCCGGCCACGACCGCGGTGCGCGCCTGAGCCATCGCCTGTGCCTCGATCACCCTGACCGGGTGATGAAGCTGTGTCTGTTGGACATGCTGCCGAATTATTACGCGTGGACGACCGTAAACAAGAACCGGGCCATTGGCGCCTGGCACTGGATGTTGATGGCGCAACCGGAGCCATTTCCAGAAACGATGATCAGCGCCGTTCCGGCTGAATGGTTCCTGAAAGGCCGTGGCAACGCGAGGAACCCTCCCAAGGTCGTGTACGACGAATATATTCGCTGCTTCACCAAGAAAACCATCACCGGTTCGTGCCGCGACTACCGCGCCTTCGCCACGATCGATTTCGAGATGGATACGGCCGACAAGGACCGGCAAATCGGGATGCCGCTTTTGATATTGTGGGGGACGCGGGGAGCACCACCGACGCAGGAATATCCGACGGTGTGGCGCAAGTTCGCAAGCAACCTCGTCGATGCGCAACCACTCCCGACTGGCCACTACCTACAAGAGGAAGCGCCTGATCAGGTGATAGATCACTTCATCAAATTCTTCACCACATGAATGGACTTCCGATTGAGCAGGCTGTCGGTGTGGTGGCGATATGCTCGAGCCGTGAGTTTGGCGTCGCCAAGATTGCGCGCTTGGCCTCGCGGTGGTGCGCGGTGGCAGCGAAGACGGGATCATCCTCGCTTTGTGCAGGCGTACTGGTCGGATCATCCAGGTGTTGCTGCCCGCGCCGTGGCCGGTTGCGCCAGCCGCCGCACCGATCGACTCGTTCACCTGTACTCCGTAGCAAGGTCCTCCCGCCATCTCGCAGTCACCCAAATCATCGGCAGGTGCACTCCAGCAGCCGATGCCGCCCCAAGTGGTCCGTCGACTTCGATTGCTTGGACAATGACTTGTGAAGCAGGCGATCACTTGCGATAACCGTACCATGGAAACACCATCGGAGGTTACACCATGGAAGGTCTGCACTCCCCGTATGGCGTCAACAGACGCAGCGTCCTCAAGGCCGCGGCCGCGGTCGGCGTGGCCCAGGTGGCATCGCCCTTCATCATCGGCGCCCGTGGCGAGACGCCGATAAAGATCGGCATGGTCGATCCGCTGACCGGTGTATACGCAGCGGTCGCGCAGAACGAGGTGATCGGCGCGAGGCTCGCAGTCGATCAGATCAATGCCAAGGGCGGCGTGCTCGGCCGCCAGATCGAGCTGCTGATCGAGGACTCGGCGAATGACGTCGGGACCGGGGTGCAGAAGACCCGCAAGTTGATCGACCGCGACCAGGTCAACTTCATCATTGGCGATGTGAACTCGGGCATCGCCCAGGCGATGGCCCAGGTGACCGCAGAAAAGAAGGTTTTGCACATTGTATCCGGGGGGCACACCGACGGTATCACTGGCACGGATTGCAAATGGAACGTTTATCGCGTCTGCAATACGACGCGCATGGAAGCCAATTCGGTTTCCAAACTCCTGTTCACCAAATACGGCAAGAGGTGGCATTTCATCACCCCGGATTATGCGTTTGGGCATACATTGCAGGAGGCGTGCGCGGAGAATTTGAAGAAGCTCGGCGGCACCGTGACGGGCAACGAGCTGACGCCGCTCGGCACCAGCGATTTTTCCGCCTATTTGATCAAGGCCCGCGCCGCGAATCCGGATGTGCTGTTGCTGTTGCCGCAGGGCTCCGACATGGTCAACTGCCTAAAGCAGATCGTCCAGTTCGGCATCCACAAGCAGATCCACGTGGCCGGAACGCAGCAGGAACTCGAATCCCTGGAGGCCCTGCCGCCGGAGGCGCGCATCGGCATCTGGATGTTCGAGTGGTACTGGAAGCAGGCCGACACCCCGCACCTTGCGGAGTTTGTCGCCGAGGTCCGCAAGCGCAGCAACGGCAAGGTGCCGACCGCTCGGACTTGGTTCGGCTATACCTCGGTGCACAGCTACGCGCTTGCCGCCAACGACGAAAAAACAATCGATTCATTCAAGCTGGCGCGGGCGCTCGGCGACCTGGAATTGCCGCCGGAGGTAAAGTTGCAGCCTAACAAGTGCTACTACCGGGCGGGCGATCACCAGCTGATGACGTCCGCATTCGTGGGCGAGGCGCAATCGAAGGGGGTGGGCGACGTCGAGGATCTGTTCAAGGTCGAAACCATCGTGGCTGGCGACACGACCTCACCGCCGGTGTCGGAGACCGGATGCAAACTGCAGTGGCCGGCATAGACCTACGCCGGTCAAGATTGCCACTGTGCACGCGATGATGCCCCGCCACAGCGGGGCATCATCGCAGAGGGCTTGTGATCCGGACATCAGATCCAGCCTATGCCCGCCAACCGGGTGACTTTCCTGCGGCTTTAGCTTCCGCCTATTTTGCGCCAGGCGCCGATCAGCCTGAAATGCAGCCTCCCCTGGGTTCCGATTCATGACGCAACTCTTGCTGTTCAACATCACGAACGGCCTCATCATAGGCGCCTTCTACGTGCTGATGGCGCTGGGCCTCTCGCTCATTCTCAACCTGAGCAACGTCATCAATTTTGCTCATGGCGGGTTTCTGGTGATCGGCGGCTACATCGCTTACACGATCACGCCCTATGTGGGGTTCTGGGGCGCGCTGGTGATCGCGCCACCGCTCACGGCGGTCGTTGGCCTGGTGGCGGAGCGCATCCTGATCCGGCCGCTCTACGGACGCGATCCGCTCTACAGTCTCCTGCTGACCTTCGGTCTCGCCTTTATCATCGAGGACGGCACGCGCTTCATCTGGAGCGCGCAAGGCAAGCCAGTCACCGTTCCGGAGGTTCTGGCCCAACCGTTGAGCGACGAGTTTTTTTTCATCACCGGCTATCGGTTGTTCATGGTGCTGGTGGTGGTGGCGACCGTCGTGCTGCTGTTCGGCCTGCTGCGCTATACCCGACTGGGCATTCGCATCCGTGCCGGCACGCTTGATCTTGAGACCGTCGCGGCGCTCGGCATCAACGTCGGCATGCTTCGGTCGCTCAATTTTGCGGTCGGCATCTTCCTCGCCGGTCTGAGCGGCGTGCTGGCGGCCGGTCAACTTGGCCTTGAGCCAACCATGGGCACTGGGCTGCTGATGCCGAGTTTCATCGCCATCATCGTCGGCGGCGTCGGCAGTTTGGTCGGCACCCTGTTCGGCGGACTGCTGATCGGAGTGGCGTCCGGGGTGACCGCCGTGTTCTTTCCATCCGCGAGCGAAGCCATCATGTACGTGCTGATGGCCGTGGTCCTGCTGATCCGCCCGCGCGGTCTGTTTGGCGAAGAAGGCATGATGACATGATGAGCCGCGAGCGGTTCAACGGCGGCGCGCGGCCGTTTCTCGCGCTCGTCGCCATTTGGGCGGCGCTGCTGCTCGCGCCCTATTGGATGCCGCCGCTGGGCGGCTACACGGCCCTGGGCACCCGAGTGCTGGTGCTGGCGCTGGCAGCGATGTCGGTGAATTTCCTCTTGGGTTTCACCGGCGTGTTGTCGTTCGGTCATGCCGCCTATTTCGGCCTTGGCGCTTACGGCACCGGCCTCGCGCTCAAGTTTGTCACGCTGAGCACCCCGTTATCGATCCTTCTGGGCACGGCGCTGGCCGGCATTGTCGGCGGGCTTTTGGGCGCGCTCGTCGTACGCCGCCGCGGTGTCTACTTCGCCATGGTGACCATCGCGTTTGGGCAGGTGTTTTATTACATTGCGTTCCAGTGGAGTTCGCTTACCGGCGGCGACGACGGCTTGCGCGGATTTTCGCGTCAACCCCTGCATTTCGGACCGTTTACCATCGACATCCTTTCCAACGAGAACGCGTTCTACTACTTCGTGGTGCTTTTCTTCGCCCTGGTTACCGGCGTGATGGCGTTGATACTGCGCTCGCCGTTCGGCCGCACCATGCTGGCGATTCGCGAGAACGAGCGCCGCGCTCGCTTTCTCGGCATCGCGGTGGAACGACACATCTGGATCGCCTTCACGCTGTCCTGCTTTTTCATCGGGGTCGCAGGCGCACTTTACGCCCTCACCAATAATTTCGCTGATCCGCGCGGGCTGCACTACAGTCAGTCCGGTGATTTCGTCATGATGGCGGTGATGGGCGGCATGAGGACCTTCTGGGGACCGCTGTTCGGCGCCGCCGTATTCGTCGTCGTGCAGGACTATCTCTCCAGCATCACCGTCAACTGGATGTCATTCGTCGGACTGTTGTTTGTAATGGTAGTGCTGTTCTTCCCGCGCGGCCTGTTGGGCGTCGTCCGGCACAGGGCGCAGGCATGAGCATTCTTGAAATCCGCAATGTCACGAAGCGGTTTGGCAGCCTGGTGGCGGTACGCGATGTCTCGCTCACTGTCGCCCAAGGAGAATTGCGCGCCATTATCGGCCCGAACGGCGCCGGCAAGACCACGTTCTTCAACCTCATCAGCGGGCTTTTTCCGCCGACCGCGGGAACGATTTGCTTCGACGGTCGCGACATCACCCGCTTACCGGCGCACCAGCGGGTCGCGCGGGGTATGGCGCGTACGTTCCAGGTCACTGAGATATTCCCTGAGCTCTCGGTATTCGAGAACGTGCGCATCGGCGCCGAGGTGACGGCCGGATTCGGAACGCGCTCCTATATTGGCCGGCTTCAGGCAGCGAAAATCAGAGATCGGGTCGAAGCTACGCTCAAGCTTGTCGGCCTCGAAGCCAAGGCTGGTCGGCTTGTGGGCGAACTCGCCCACGGCGACCAGCGGGTCGCCGAGATCGCCATAGCACTCTCGCTCGAGCCGCGCCTCTTGCTTCTCGACGAGCCGACGGCCGGCATGGGCGACCAGGAAACCCACCAGATCACCCGGTTGGTGCGCCAGCTTCACCGCGACAAGAACTGCACCATCGTGCTCATTGAACATGATATGCGGGTCGTCTTCCATCTCGCTGACCGCATCACCGTGCTCGATCAGGGCATGCTCCTCGCCGAGGGCAACCCGCACGAAATCGCCGCCAACGGTGCCGTGCAGGCCGCCTATCTCGGAAAGACCGCATGACCGCAATGGGACGTCGGAACGCCGACACAACGGCGCAGACGGATACACGCCACGCCAATCTCGTGTTCTCAGAAAGCACGTCGCGGCCTGAGGTTCGAGCCGGCATTTGGCGAGCCTCCGGCGCCTGCGCGAGCCGCCGATCGCACGATGACGGCCGGCCCAAGGCCAACAACGCTGACGTTACGCCAGCCGTCACAAGTCACCACTGTGGTTCGGCGACGGTGCGGACGGTTGCGGTGATGGCCAGGCGCAGCGCTGGAGCGCAGTCTGCAGGCCTTCGAGAGCGAGACCAGGGGGACCCGGGGGCGCAAACGCTGGACGCTGGAGATCCGGGGAAAATTTGGCGGCGGAGAAGCCTCTGAGTGAGCACCGCGAGTGCCGTGAAACGACCCGCCCGGGGGGGGCGACTGGCGGGATTTTTTGTGCCGGCCGAGCCAGCCTGGTGGAGACGGCGAACTTGCCGCGCGGCCTTCAGAAGGGTTACCGTCGCCGAGGAAACTCGACGGGGATCTTTCGTTCTGCTGACCCTGTGCTGACCGAGACTTGATCGATGTCAGTTTAACGGACAATACCAGTGACTTATGTCATATCTTGCAGTCCGACCGCATGACCGCAGCCCTCCAAGCCGAAGGCCTCCATACCTATTACGGCAAGAGCCACATCCTGCGTGGCGTCGGGCTAGCGGTCGCCGAAGGCAAGATCACGGCACTGCTTGGCCGCAACGGCGCCGGCAAGACCACGACCCTGCGCAGCCTCGTCGGCCTGACGCCGCCGCGCCGCGGCAGTGTCACAATTTTCGGAACCGAGACTACCCGTTGGCCGGCCTACCGGATTGCCAGTGGTGGCGTCGGCTACGTGCCCGAAGGACGCCGCATCTTCCCCAATCTGAGCGTCGAGGAGAATCTGAAGGTACCGCGGGAGCGGCCAGGACCTTGGACCATTGCGCGGATTTATGCATTGTTTCCCCGCCTGGCCGAGCGCAGGCACAGTCGCGGCCGCCAGCTTTCCGGCGGCGAGCAGGAAATGCTGTCGATAGGTCGCGCGCTGCTGCTCAATCCCAAGCTCCTGATTCTCGATGAGCCGTCCCAGGGGCTTGCGCCGCTGATCGTGCGGGAGGTGTTCCGCATCGTGGCGCAAATGCGCGATGAGGGCATCTCGGTACTCTTGGTCGAACAGAACGCCCGCATGAGCCTTGAAGTGGCCGACCACGCCTACGTGCTCGACGACGGCATCATCGTCCATTCCGGACCGGCCTCCGAGTTGGCCGCCGATGAGGCACGCGTTCAGGCGCTCGCCGGCGCGAGCGCTCCGGAGTGGGCGGCGTATCCCGACGGATAACCGGTGGAGGAACAATCCACCCAGATAATTGTCGATGGGTCTGCTAGCTGACGAGCGCTCTGGCTGGGTGACTGGCCGGGCCGCGCCCCGAAGCCGGTGCGCGCATTGGCGTGGGACCCGATGCCGGACGACAGGCGATCAATCCAATCGGAGAGCCGGATGGCGGAAATCGCCATGTCCACGGCGTCACGGTCGAACCACTGACGCACCGCCAGACGGCAGGGCGGAAACGGCGATGTCCGACCTACAGCCACCGCGCCACATCTCGACTGTACCGCGATTGAAGATCCGTCAACCAAAGAAGGATCTGCCGGTGACAACGCCGAGCTACGGGCGTGCTCGACAAGCCGGTCGCGATCGAGGGGCAATCCCGCTTTCCTGCTCGCGAGGGCAACAGGAGTGCCGGCGCCGGCATTGTAGCGCTCGACCATGGAGTGACCACTGCAACGAGCGGGGAGTCCTGCCCCCAAGTCAATCAAGACGGTTGGCTGGGTTGCCGAGCACTCACAATGCAGCTGCCGCGTTGCGGATCTCCTGATGAATGATATGCGAAGTCGCAGACCCGGATGATGCCGACGTCTCCTGCGCGCGCCATCGCATGCTTCGATGTTGCCTACAGCAGTGCG
>JASHRR010000925.1 GCA_030037185.1 Xanthobacteraceae bacterium
TGCGGCTGCAATTCTGTTCTAAGGCCGAGGCCATCGCGTACTGCGAGCAGAATGGGCTTCCGTATCGGGTGTTCGAGCCCGATCCGCCAAAGCGCGTCGTCCAGAACTATGCGGACAACTTCGCCTACACGCAGCGCGTTCCGTGGACGCATTGAGTGGTCGCCAACAATTGTCGGGATCGGCATCCTGTCCTGTGACGCCCGTGTACATCGGCGCATACGCGGTGAAGACGTCGCGGTTGAAGATATCGCGGTAGGCGTCAACATCTGTGCGGATTGACGGCCGCGCCGCCTCACGAACTTTTCAGTCACCGGGAAGACTGCGCGGTGTCGCTGCCGAGCCTGGCCATCAGAACCCATCAGACGCAGCAGGCATCAAATGGCCCATCAGCGCCGTGCAGGCCGCGCACATTTTCTGGTTCTATCCGGCCGGCCAAAATCAAGGCCGGGGGGTCTGCGGGACGCGAGAGAACTTTTGCGTCTGCAGGTTGATGTAGAACTCCAGCAAGGCCACAGCGCCTACGAGGGTGGTCGGGGTTATCTCCATCAGCCGTCGGCATCCTGTTCAATGAACCTATCGCAGAGGACGGGCCCTAACGTCTTCGCCACGCCTGCCGGCTCGGGGCCGAGGGCATCGTGTCGAAGAAGGTCGATAGCACCTATCGATCCGGCCCTTGCCGTGTCTGGATCAAGGTCCGCAATCCGGTCAACATCGCCGTGCAGCGGGAGCGCAGCGAAATGTGGAACCGCCCCCAGGTGAGGGCCCGCCGGAAAAGGCGAAATCACCCGCAGCGATCTCAAACGCAACTGATCGCATCACGTGGCGCTTTCCGGCCGAGAAGGTGTGCGGCCTCAAGAACAGCGAAATGATATTTACCGCGGCGGCGGCCTTATCGGCAGCGCAGCTCACATAACTCCCTGCGCCGCGCGGAGCACGTGGGACCAACCAGGACGAGCAATTTGGAACAGTCTCCGTGCGCCGTCGTTGATGACATAGAGAAAGCAAAAGGTCCGCGGTTTGCCGCCAGGGCCATTCACCGCACCGGAGCATTCCTCACGGCGGACACCGACTGGTGCCCAGACGCTTGTGGGTATGAAATTGCCCGGAAAGCTAGTCAGTTGCAAGAAAGTGTGGTGTATTCGTTCAGCCGTGAACGGGGGCGCCGTTTGCTCGCGCTGGCAGGGAGCGGGTGATTCTTGAGGCGGATGAGCTCCAGTGTACGCTGCGCCTCTACCCGTCACCGATATTCAGGGCACTGCAGACGGTTTATATATGTGCGGCCGGTTAAGGAGCTTGCACTGGTTGTCGGGCAATTCCCTGCCTCTATCGCAATATTCGATACGGACCTGCGTTATCTGGCTGTCTCGCATCGTTTCCTTTCAGAGATGGAATGTATATTCTCTAGAAGGCTCCCGTCCCCCCGCGAAGTGATCGGCCGTTCCGTCTACGAGATACTCCCGGACCTGCCGTCGCGCTGGCTCGAGGCTCAGGTCCGTGTGCTGGCGGGCGAGGAACTGGCCGAACAGGAGGACTTTGTATCGCACGAGGATGGCAGCACTGTCTTTCTGCGGTGGTCGCTGAAACCGTGGCGTGCTGCTAACGGTCAGATTGTCGGCGAACTGCTGTTCACCGAGCTGATTACTGAGGAGGTCACAGCAAAGCGTGCTCTCGCCGAAAGCGAGGCACGATTCCGGGCCACGTTTGAGAATGCCGCGGTCGGTATCGCGCACCTCAGCCCTGATCTTCGCTGGCTGCGGGCCAACGAGACGTTCTGCCGCATTGTCGGCTGGCCAATCGATGAACTCGTCAACAAGTCATTGCGTGAAATCAGCCACCCGGACGATTTCCCGCACCAACTTGCTGATATCGAGCAGTTGCGGCTGGGGAAGATCGACAGCTATAAATTAGATAAACGATATATCCAGGACGGCGCCAGTGCCTGGGGAAGACTAACCGTCAGTAGCGTGCGTAAAGGCGACGGATCAGCCGACTATTTCGTCCATTTGTTGGAGGACATTTCCACGCAAAAACGGGCGGAGGAGCTGCTGCAGCGCCAAGCCGACCTTCTGAACCAGTCGCACGATGCGATTTTGACGGTGCGGGCCGACGGCCGCGACATCGTCTACTGGAACCGCGGGGCCGAAAGACTATACGGCTATACGCCCGCGGAAGCGAAGGGACGCAAAGCCCACGAGTTACTCCATACTCGCGCGCCCATCCCTATCAAGAGCATCGACGCACAGATTCTCCGTGGGGAGAGCTGGTACGGCGAACTCACACATACCACCCGCGACGGACGCGATATCGTGGTCGAGAGTCGCATTGTTCCCGTGTCGTATGACGGCGAGATGTTTGCGCTGGAGACGAACCGCGACATTACGGCCCGCAAGCATGCCGAACACGCTCTGCGTGACAGAGAGGAACGGCTGCGGGCCATCTTCGACGGAAGCCGCCAATATATTGGGCTGCTTTCACCTGACGGAACTCTGCTGGAGGCGAACCGCGCCTCGCTGGAGTTCGCAGGGGACGCCTTTGGCAGGAAACGCGAGCACGTGGTTGGCCGCCCTCTCTGGGAAGGGGTATGGTTTATCCACACTCCCGGGGCGCCGGAGAAGGTGCGCGAGGCGATTGCGCGCGCGGCGGCAGGCGAGTTTATTCGCTACGAGGTATCGCTCATGCGTCCTTCGGGCGAGGAACGCATATTCGAACTCTCGCTGCACCCCATCAGAAATGCACAAGGCGACGTGTGTCTCATCGTTCCCCAAGGTCCTGACATTACCGACCGCAAGCGCGCCGAAGAGGCGTTGGCCAAGAGCGAAGAGCGGTTCAGGACCTCAATCGTCCACTCGCCAGTGCCTACCGCCTTGTGGGACGATCGAGAACAAATCCTTGCGGTCAGCCAAAGTTGGCTTAAAGCAGCAGGTTTTTCGGCAGACGAGTTCCAACGAGTAGATGATTGGACAATACTTGCTTACGGTGAGCGCTCGGGCGAGGTACTGGAGTTGGTTCGAGAGATTATTGCAACAGAACCGGAGGCGCGGACGGATGAACTGAGTCTCACTCTCGGCGGCAAGATGCGCATTTGGAATTATG
>JASHRR010000926.1 GCA_030037185.1 Xanthobacteraceae bacterium
CGGTGGTGCCAGACGCCGATCAGACCGAACCGGCGATCGTTCCCGCCTCTTGGCCAGCCTTTTCGACGTGGCGTCAGAGTTCACATAAAGCAGCGTAAACAGGCTGCAAGTGAGCTCGCAAGCGCGTGCCGAGAAGGCCTCGTGCAGCCGACGTGATCCGACGGCTCCGCACCGGCCTATTTTGGTTGACGATGTAGCGCTGCGCTGTTGCTATCCTCGCAGAGACGGGCAGGAGGTCGATAATGCGAAAGATATTTGCCGTCGCAATTGCGCTCATGGTCTCGGCGGGGGCGCATGCGCAAGACAGCTGGCCGCAGCACGCGGTGACGATGGTGGTGCCGTTCGGAGCTGGCGGCTCCGCCGATCTGACGGCGCGCGTCCTTGCCACCTACCTGCAGGCCCGACTGGGCTCGCCGTTCGTGATCGAAAACAAAGGCGGCGCCGGCGGCAGCATCGGAGCCGGCTTCGTCGCCAAGGCGCCGAATGATGGCTATACGCTGCTGGTCGGCACCGTCAGCTCGAATGCCGTCAACGCGGCGCTTTATACCAGGCTGCCCTACGATCTCGAGCGGGATTTTCAGCCGGTGTCGCGGCTTGTGGTGTTTCCCAATCTGCTGTTCGTCAATCCGAAAATTCCGGCCAGATCGGTGGCTGAGCTGATCAGCTATTTGAAGGCCAACCCCGGCAAAGCGAACTACGGCTCCTCCGGCATCGGCACCTCGTCGCATCTCTCATCGGTGATGTTTGCGCTCGCGACCGGAACCGAGATGACGCACATTCCGTTCCGCAGCACCAGCGAGGTCATCAACAACATGATCGGCGGCCACATCGATCTCGGCATCGACAGCATGACGACCACGATCCCGCATGCGCGCTCCGGCGCGGTGCGAGCGCTGGCGGTGACGACGCCGCAACGCAGCACCTCGATGCCGGATCTCCCCACCATCGCGGAAACCCTGCCGGGCTATGAAGCCACTGCTTGGCAAGGGCTGTTCGCCCCAGCCGGCACACCCCGGCCAGTCGTTGATAAGCTCGCTGCGGAAGTGAAACGCATTCTCGAAACGCCCGAAGTGGCCGCTTCGCTCGAAGCTGTTGGCGCAGAGCCGGCCGCGATGCCGCCGGACGCTTTTGGGGCGTTCGCGCGCAGCGAACGCGCGAAATGGAAGGAGGTTGTGAGAATCGCAGGCGTCCGGGTCGACTGACGCCGTGAGGCAGTCCCCAACTCCATGACCGCGGACCGAACTCAACCGGCGAACGCCCTGGTCGGCAGTCCGATCGAACGCATCGAGGACCTGCGCTTTCTTCGCGGCAGCGGCCAATACGTCGACGACGTGAACCTCGCCGGCCTGCTGCACGCGGTGATCGTGCGCAGCCCGATCGCGCACGGCTGCATTCGCAGAATTGATTGCGCCGCCGCACTGGCGCGGCCGGGCGTGCATGCCGTCATCACGGCGAACCACATCGGCGCCGTCCCGACCATTCCGCTGCGGCAGGAGCAGCTGGCAGCTTTCAAACCGTTCGAGCAGCCGGTCATCGCGGTCGGCAAGGTGCGCTATGTGGGCGAACCTGTCGCTGTCGTGGTGGCCGATACCGCGGCTGCCGCTGAGGACGCCGCCGAGGCGGTGGCGATCGACCTCGAGGAATTGGCGGTTATCACAAACTGCGAGCCGCGCCAAAGCAACGCCACCTTATTGTTCGAGGCGGCGGCCAATTTGGCCGGCACCTTGACGGCCGCGAAGGGCGACGCGGATGCAGCCTTCCAGACCGCCCCCTACACGCGCTGCGAGCGGTTCAAGGTGCAGCGCCATACCGCAGTGCCGATGGAGCCGCGCGGGCTGGTGGCGCAATGGCGCGACGGACAGCTGACCCTGTTCGGCGCCGCCAAGGTGCCGTTTCCCAATCGCCGAATCCTGTCGCAACAGCTCGGGCTCGCCGAGGACGCGATCCACATGGTCGAAAACGATGTCGGCGGCGGCTTCGGGGTGCGCGGCGAATTCTATCCGGAAGATTTTTTGATACCGTTCGCGGCGCGATTCATTGGCCGTCCGGTGAAGTGGATCGAGGACCGGCGCGAGCACCTCATCGCCACCAATCACGCGCGCGACGTTTCCTGCACCCTCGAAATCGCCTGCGGCCGCGATGGCACAATTCTCGCGCTGCGCGGCCATGCCAAGGTCGATGTGGGGGCCTATCTGCGCACCAACGGCGCGACCGCTGCGCGCAACACCGTCCAAATCCTGTCCGGGCCGTACCGCGTGCCGAATGTCCATGTGCAGGTATCGCTCCATCTCACGAACAAAACACCGGTTGGAACCTATCGCGGGCCCGGCCGCTTTGAGGCGGACTTTTTTCGCGAGCGCCTGTTTGACATGGCGGCCGGCGACATCGGCATCGATCGCGTCGAGTTCCGGCGCCGTAATCTCATCGCGGAAACCGAGATGCCGTACCCGCTTGCCAAGGTGGTGGAGCTTGACCTCGCCACCGCGACGGACAGCGGCAATTACCGCTCGACATTGGAGCGTTGCCTTGCCGAAATCGGTTGGGCTGCCAAGGCGCCGCTGCAGGGCAAGCGGATCGACGGGCGCTATCATGGGATTGCGATCGGGTGCTATTTCGAGGGCGGCGCCTCTGGCCCGCGCGAGCACGCGCGGCTGGCGCTGATGAGCGACGGCACGGTTTCGGTCTATGTCGGGTCGTCGGCCAACGGACAGGGGCTCGAAACCGCCTTCGCCCAAATCGCCGCCGACGCGCTCGAATTACCGATGACGCGCATTCGCGGCGTTTTCCACGGCTCAACCGATCTGCTGCGCGAGGGCTTCGGCAGCTACAGCTCGCGCTCGATCGTGATGGGCGGCTGCGCCATCGTGGCTGCCGCGGAGAAATTGCGCGAGATGATCCGAGCGGCGGCGGCGCAACGGCTTGGCTGCGACCGCGCAGATGTCGAGATCGTGGACGGCGAGGTGCGGGTCGGTGCCGGCGTTTGCCGAACATTCGTTCCGCTCTCCGAGGTCGCCAACAGCGGCATTGTGGCTGATGGCGCCTTCGCGAGCCCCCATCGCACCTACAGCTACGGCGCCCATGCGGCTCACGTGGCGGTTGACCCCGCCACCGGCCACATCGAGGTGCTTGACTACGTGGCGGTTGAGGATGTCGGGCGCATCATCAATCCGGCAATGCTGCATGGCCAGGCCATTGGCGCCATTGTCCAGGGCTTCGGCGGCACAATTCTCGAGCACTTGGCGTATGACCAGCAGGGACAGTTGCTCACCGGTTCGCTCGCGGACTACCTGATGCCGAGCGCCAGCGATTTTCCGGTCGTGCGGGCAGTCGCGCTTGAGGAGAAGCCGGCGCCGCACAATCCGCTCGGCGCCAAGGGCGCCGGCGAAGGCGGCATCATTGCGGTCGGCGGCGTCATCGCCAACGCGGTCGCGGCGGCGCTGCGCCCCTTCGGGGTCGAGCCATGCGAACTGCCGTTGTCGCCGTCGAGAGTGTGGGAGATGATTGAGCAGGTGCGCAAGGCGCGCCAGCGCGATCGGTAGAATACCTACGCCCTCACAATTTTCTCCATGGTATGGAACTCGCCAAGCTTCTTCTTCTGCGCCCCGTGCGCGTCGAAATTCTCCGGCGTCAGCCAGCGTTCGAAGGCGGCTTTCCGGACCGGCCATTCGGTTTTCAACATGGCGAACCAGGCGGTGTCGCGGCTGCGGCCCTTGATGATCATATGGTCGCGGAAAATGCCCTCGAATGAAAAGCCGAGCCGCAGCGCAGCCCGCCGCGACGCCGCATTGAGGGCGTCGCATTTCCATTCGTAGCGGCGATAACGGAGCGCCTCGAAAACATAAAGCGCCAGCAGATACTGCGCCTCGGTGGCAAGCGGCGTGTGCTGGAGCGAAGGACTGAGCACGACGTTGCCAACCTCGATGACGCGCATGTCGGGCTCGATCCGCATCAGCGCCGCAAGCCCGAGGGCGCGTCCGCCAGCATCCACGACCGCATAGTAGAACGGATCCCGGGCCTGTTCGCGCGAGACCAGCCAATCGGAGAACACCGCCGCATCGGCAAACGGGCCGTATCTCATATAAGTCCAGATATGAGGGTGGCCGGCGACGGCGTCCCACAGGGTCGCATGATGGCGCGCCGCGTCGAGGCGCTCAACGCTGCCGAAACGGCCGCAGAGGGTGACGGCTTGCGGTGACAAGGCTGGCTGCGCATCGACACGAAAACCGAGCGGCTGACCGGTGTCCGGGTGAACGTCAGGCATCGGTCGCGGCGCCTCATGAGATGAGGGGATTGCGAAGCAGTGGTGCAGACGTAAGGATGATGCAGCGGGCCGGTTGTGGTCGCCCCGTTGTGCACGAAGCCAGGTGGACGGTTCGAGAGTGGCGCTGCCCGTGGGCGAGCACAAGTGTCGCCCCATACGAGGGCAATCGACAATGTCCCTTTGCTGGCGTCACCGTACTAAAACGAACTCTTCAGCTTCAGCTGATCGAGCCGATTGACCGAATGGACGTTAAGGCTTCGTCGCTGATGGTTTTGCAGCACATCCAGCGGGATGTCGGCACCGGCGTCACCTTGCGACCAGATCTTGCGGTATAAATCCGGCAGGCTCTTGGGCATTTCGCCGTTAACTGCGAGGATAATGTCGCCCTTCCTTAAGCCGGCCTTCTCGGCAGGCGCCCCGGGAGTCACGTGGCTCACGACCAAATGCCCGCCGACGTCGTCTGTGTTGAGTCCGAGCCACGGGCGTGCCACCGCCGGTCGTCCGTCCGAGATGAGGTCGGCAAGTATCGGTGACAGTCGATCGATCGGCACGAACATGTTGCCGCGCTCGTTGTCGCCCTTTCCGGATGCGTCTTTGACAATGAGAGAGCCAACGCCGACGAGCCTGCCATCGTGATTGATCAGCGCCGCACCGCTCCAAGCCGGGTGCGGCGGTGCAGTGAAGATCGCTTCCTCCAGCAGATATTCCCAATCGCCGGCAAATTCCCGCTTGGCTACAACGTGGACGGGCAGAATGCCGCTCGGCCCACCGTAACTCGCAACCACCACCGGGTCGCCGACCTTGACATCTGAAGACTTACCCATCTGCAGCGCGTGCACCTTCAGCGGTGTGATCGCCTGCAGCAGTCCGAATCCGGACTCGTTGTCGTAGCCCACAACTGTGGCACCGACCGTGTGGCCCTCATTGGTGGTGATCTCGGCCGAAATTGCCTCGACCATAAGATACCCAATGGTGAGCACAAGCCCGTTGTCGTCGATAACGATACCGGTCCCCTCGCGCTCCCGCCCCAAATTCTCCGTCGTGAGCCCGTCGGGAGTGATGAAGGTCTTGATGTGGACGACGCCCGACAGCAGTTGCTCGAGTGTTGGAGACTGGGCCTGAGCCGCAATTTGCGATCCGACCACCAGCACCATGCCGGCTAGCAGCTTGCACGCCCTTATTACCGTCGTCAGGCCCGACCGCTCGCGCATGTCTGTCTCCTTGAAGGACAGCCCCAGACATGCATAGGCTATACCAATTTTGCGCCCAACGGATATCACGTCATCGTAAGACGGCCCCGATACCCCGCCAAAACAAAATTTAAGGGTTGCGCAATACCGGCGCCGTTGGTGCGTGGACCGCCTGCCCTTGGTTCCAGTGCCAGGCGGCTCGATCCCGGCGGGTGAAACGCCAGCGCTCCGAGCCCAGTCACTCTGCGGCGGCGCGCTGTACGTCGGTATGAGCCGACACGATGTAATCCATCGCGGCCTGAACGCCGCCTTTTTTGATCGGCACGCCGCCCAGCGTCAGCGCCATTTCCGTTCCGGCGAGCGCACCCAGGATCGTCAGATCGTTGGTGTCTCCGAGATGCCCGATGCGGAAATACCTGCCGCTGAAGGGGCCGAAGCTCGTGCCGTATGAAATATTGAAGTGGTCGAGCGCGAGATCGCGCACCTCGTCGGCATCATGGCCGTCCGGCAGCAGCACCGCCGTTATGGTCGGGGAATAGTATTTCGCATCGCGGCACAGGATTTCCAGGCCCCAGGCGCGTATCGCCCGCCTGGTGGCTTCGGCGAACCGCGCGTGCCGGGCGAACACGTTGTCGAGCCCCTCCTCATGGAGCATGTCGATCGACGCTGCCAGGCCGTGCAGCATCTGCGTTGCCGGCGTGTAGGGGAAGAAGCCGATTTTGTTCATCGCGAGCATGTCGTCCCACGACCAGAAAGATTTCGGCAGGTTCGATGTTTTCGATGCCGCCAGCGCCTTGTCGCTCAGCGCATTAAACGACATGCCCGGCGGCAGCATCAGGCCCTTCTGGGCGCCGCCGACGGTGACATCGACGCCCCATTCGTCATGGCGGTAATCGGTCGAGGCGAGCGATGAGATCGTGTCGACCAGAAGCAGTGCCGGATGTCCCGCGCGGTCGATCGCCCGCCGGATTTCCGCGATCGGCGACAGGCAGCCGGTCGCGGTCTCGTTATGAAGAACGCACACCGCCTTTATCTCGTGCGCCTTGTCCTCCTTGAGCTTCCCCTCAATGATGGCGGGGTCGGCGCCGG
Organism: Xanthobacteraceae bacterium; assembly: GCA_030037185.1. The sequence continues at coordinate 6,541 of JASHRR010000926.1, forward strand.
TGCGCCAGTCGGTTGGGATGAACTCGGGCCTCAGGCCAAGCTTCACGGCCATGTTCTTCCACAATGTCGCGAACTGGCCGGTTTCCACCATCAGTACGCGGTCGCCCGCCGAAAGCGTATTGACCAGGGCCGCTTCCCAAGCGCCGGTGCCGGTCGCCGTGTAAATGATGACCGGGCTCGTGGTCTTGAAGATTGTCTTGATACCCTCCAGCACGCGTTTCGCGAGCTTGGCGAATTCTGGTCCGCGGTGGTCGATGATGGGGGTGTCCATGGCGCGCAGAATGCGATCCGGCAGGGGCGTCGGCCCTGGAATCTGCAGGAAATGGCGGCCAGCGGTGCGCGACGAATTCTTGGACATGCGTTAATGGACCTTTTTCGCGAATGGAGTTGGACCTTGCTGTCATCAAGGACGAATGCGAGAGTCAGTCAAGTCCGATCAGAGCTGGCGGCGGGCAGTGACCCAAGCGTAGTGACCTAAGTCAATAGCGGCAAAACTAACGTCTTCCCCGCCTAAAGGGAGGAATTTCCACCGCCGGAGGGTGACGTTCCACCCCGACAATTTCGATGCAGCGAGTTAACGTCACGGTCATGCAACGTCCCACAGTCATCGCATCGCCACTGTCTTATTCCAAGCGCGCCCACCCCTTTCGGGCTGCTTGCGGCAATACACCCGCACACCGAACACAAGTGACCGTCAGCTTGTCAACAGTCTCAAGGGCGTATCCAGCAGGCTATTGCGAGATCACCGGCCGGAGATCGCCCGCCTGCTATAAGGATGGCGTCTGGTGGTCGCCATCTTATTTTCGCTGGCTCCTGCGGCGGCGCCCCCCTGTCCGTCATAGCCGCATACGTTCGCAACCAAAGAAAGGCCACGCCTCCTCCCCGACCGGAAGGACGGGGCTTGCGGCGCGGAAGCTAAGATGACAGTAGTGTCAGCGCCCGGACTTGAGCACCGGCTCAAGCGCGAGATCAGCGGCGACGTCTGGTTCGATCGCTTTACGCGCGGCCGGTACGCGACCGACGCTTCCCACTACCAGATGATGCCGCTCGGCGTGGTGGCGCCGCGATCCATCGCGGAGGTGGAACGGGCGATCGCGCTGGCGCGGGCTGACGGCATCACGGTATTGCCGCGCGGGGGCGGAACATCGCAGAGTGGCCAAACCGTCAACCATTCCCTGGTGGTCGACTGCTCGAAATACCTTAATCGCCTTGTCGATCTGGACGTCGCCGGCCGCCGCTGCGTGGTCGAGCCCGGCATCGTGCTCGACGACCTCAATCGCCGGCTCAAACCTCACGCACTGTGGTTTCCGGTCGATATTTCGACGGCCTCCCGCGCAACTCTCGGCGGCATGGCGGGCAACAACTCCTGCGGCGCGCGATCGCTACGTTACGGCGTGACCCGCGACAACGTGCTGTCCATCGATGCCATACTGGCTGACGGGTCCGGCGCGCATTTCGGCCCGGTCGGTGCGGGATTGCACGAGCTGCCGGCCGCCTCGCCGCTGCGGCCGCTGGTCGAGGACCTGTCGGCGATCGGCGTGCGCGAAGCCGATGAGATCGCGGCGCGCTTTCCGAAGGTTCAGCGTCGCGTCGGCGGCTACAATCTCGATGCGCTCGCCGCTAACGCTGCGGTCCACAATCTGGCCCATATCCTGGTCGGCTCCGAGGGCACGCTCGCATTCTCGACCACGATCGAACTCAAGCTGTCGCCGCTGCTCGGACGCCGCGCGGTGGGCGCTTGTCACTTCGGCCGTTTCTATGACGCGATGGCCGCGGCCCAGCATATCGTCAAGCTCAAGCCCATCGCGGTCGAGCTGGTCGATCGCACAATGATTGAGCTCGCCCGCAATATCGACATGTTCCGCCCGACCATCGACGCGTTCGTGCGAGGTGCGCCCGATGCCATCCTGCTGGTCGAATTTGCGGAGGACGAGTGGAACGAAAATCTTCAGCGCATGAAGCAACTCGGCGCCTTGATGGGCGACCTCGGCTATGGGTGGGATAAAGTCGGAGCGAAGCAGGGTGGCACGGTCGAGGTACTCGATCCGAAATTGCAGGCCGCCATTACCGAACTGCGCACGGCAGGTCTCAATATCATGATGTCCATGAAGGAGGAAGGCAAACCGATCTCCTTTGTGGAGGACTGCGCAGTGCCGCTCGAGCATCTCGCCGAATACACCGAGCGGCTCACGCAGGTGTTCGAAAAAAACGGCACGCGCGGCACGTGGTATGCCCATGCGTCCGTCGGCTGCCTGCACGTGCGCCCGATCCTCAACCTGCGCCTGGACAAGGACAGACAGGCGATGCGCAGGATCGCCGAGGAGGCCTTTACGTTCGTACGCGAATACAAGGGCTCCCATTCAGGCGAACATGGCGACGGGCTGGTGCGCTCGGAATTCCATGAAGCGATGTTCGGCCCGCGCCTCGTGCGCGCCTTCGAGGACGTCAAGGACCGCTTCGACCCGGGCCATCTGTTCAATCCCGGCAAGATCGTACGATCGCCCAAATTCGACGATCGCGCCAATTTCCGCTACGGTCCCGGCTATCGCGGCAAGCCGATGGCGGCGGCACTCGACTGGTCGGCCTATCCGGGGGTCGGCGGCGGTTTCCAGGGCGCCGTCGAGATGTGCAACAACAACGGCGCCTGCCGCGCGCTGGCCGGCGGCGTGATGTGCCCGTCCTATCGCGTGAGCCGCGACGAGAGGGACGTGACGCGAGGCCGTGCCAACACGCTGCGGCTTGCGGTTTCGGGTCAGCTTGGCGCAGATGCGCTCGCGTCAGGCGAGATGGCGCAGACCATGAAGCTCTGCGTGTCCTGCAAGGCGTGCCGCCGCGAATGCCCGACCGGCGTCGACATGGCGCGCATGAAGATCGAGGTATTGGCGGCGCGGGCCGCAAAGCACGGCCTTTCGCTACACGACAGACTGGTCGGCTACTTGCCGCGTTACGCGCCCGTGGCGGCGCGCCTTGCCTGGCTCTTCAATTTGCGCGACAGCCTGCCGGGTGCCGCGATGCTGTCGGAGCGGCTCGCAGGATTCTCGGCTCGGCGGAGTCTGCCGCGTTGGCGGAGCGATTGGTTTGCCGATCGCGCCGGCTCACTCCCCGGCTCGCAGGGGAGGGTTGGAGAGCCGGCACCCCCTTCCGATCCTTCCGGCCCGCTCGCGCGGGCCGACCTGCCCCCTGCAGGGGGAGATGAAGGTGGCCGCGACGTCGTCCTTTTCGCCGACACCTTCAACCGCTATTTCGAGCCCGAAAATCTCCGCGCCGCCGTCAAGGTCCTCCATGCTGGCGGCTACCGGGTGCAGCAGGCGAGGCCGCGGGATGGCTCGCGCCGTCCGCTATGCTGTGGGCGCACTTTCCTCGCTGTCGGCAGGGTGGACGAGGCCCGCCGGGAGGCCGAACGAACGGTCGCGGCGATCGAACCTTTGGTGAAAAGCGGCATGCCGGTCGTCGGACTTGAGCCGAGCTGCATGTTCTCGTTTCGCGATGAAATCCCGGCGATGATGAGCGGGGAGCGAGTCGCGCGCATTGCCGAGCATGCCGTCTCATTCGAGGAGTTTCTGGCGCGCGAAAGCAGCGCCGGCCGGCTCGCGCTGCCGCTCGCCCCGTTGCGCGGCGGCGTCCTGCTGCATGGCCATTGCCACCAAAAATCCTTCGGTGCCATGAGAGCCGTCGAGGCGGTGCTGAAGCTCGTTCCGGGTATCGAAGTCGAGACGATCGAGTCGAGCTGCTGCGGCATGGCCGGCAGCTTCGGCTACCACTCGCAGACCGTCGATGTGTCTCTCGCGATGGGCGAGCTGTCGCTGTTGCCGGCGGTGCGGAAAGCGCCAGCCGACGCCATCCTGGTTGCGGACGGCACGTCATGCCGTCACCAGATCAAGGACGGCGCTGGCCGCGAGGCTGTGCATGTGGCCCGCGTGCTCGCGGCCAGCCTGATGGCCATGTGATAAATTCGCGCACCGCGCTGCAACATGTCTGGTGATTGGCCAATTCGGCTTGCAGCAGGTCGACAAACCCGCAAAATGCCTGCAACAAAGCCAAGGAGGAAACCGCGATGCCGCAAGCGGAGCAAACAAAGGCCAGCTATGGTCGGTGGTACATCTTGGGGCTGATATGCCTCATGTATCTCATCACCTACCTCGACCGGGTGGTCATGTCTAACACCGCACCGGAAATCCAGAAGGAATTCGGCATCGACAACTTTACCAAAGGCGTCATTTTGAGTTCCCTGTTCTGGGGTTACTCGCTGTTTCAGGTCCCGGGCGGTTGGCTCAGCGAGCGCTTCGGCCCGCGGGTGGTCCTGGCGAGCCTCGTCGCCTTTTGGTCACTCATGACCGTAGCGGCCGGGTTCGCGACCGGCGGGCTTTCGTTCGCAGTCGTTCTGTTTCTTCTCGGCGCCGGAGAGGCCGGCGCGTTTCCCGGCGCAACCCGCGCCATGCAGATGTGGTATCCGCGACGCGAACGAGGCTTTGCTCAAGGCTTTACGCATAGCGCCAGCCGGTTCGGCGCGTTTATTGCCCCATCCATCATCGTGCTGATCATTGCCGGGCACGTCGGCACCGGCTCGATGTCCGTTTCCGTACCGGCGCTCGGCTGGCGCTGGGCGTTTTACATTTGCGGCGTTGCCGGCATCGCCTGGTCGGTGTGGTGGTACTTTAGCTATCGCAACCTGCCGGAAGAGCATCGCCTCGTCGGCCGAGCAGAATTGGAACATATTCGCGGCCTCGACGCGCAGGGCAGGGTGAACGCAGCAGAGCTCCCAAAGGATCGCCCGCGAGTGCCGTGGAGCACGCTGCTGGCTTCGCCCAATATGTGGGCGCTCATGTGTGCGTATGTGACCTACGTTTACAGCCTGACCATCTTCTTGACATGGTTGGTTTCCTATCTGGTTGATGCTCGGCACTTCAGCCCCAATGAGGCTCGTTCGTTATCGTCTTGGCCGCTTTTGGCCATGGTCTTTGGCAATATCGTCGGCGGATTGGCAACGGACTGGCTGCTCCACAAGACGGGAAGTACCAGGTTCGCCCGGCGCTCGGTCGCCATAACCGGGGTGCTGGTTTGCGCGCTGTTCGTCGTGCTGGCCGCACTGGTGGAGGATGCCTATACGGCCGTGTATTGCCTGACGGGGGCCGGGTTCTTTCTCGAATGCACCATCGGTGCCTCCTGGTCGGTACCCATGGACATCGCCGGCAAGTATTCGGGGACCGTGTCCGCGATGATGAACATGGCCGGGCAGCTGTTCGGGGCCGTGCTCTCGCCGATGGTGTTCGGCTACTTCGCCCAGGTCGGCAACTGGCAAGCACCATGGATTATCGCCGCTGCCATGCTCGTCCTCGGTGCCGGAATATGGGGCTTCTGGCTCGATCCCGAGCGCTCGGTGGTCGAAAAGGATGCCGTGCCCGCCGCAGTGCCGGCCGCAGCCGTGTGAACGGCTCCGGTCGGAGCGCAGCACTATCCGGGATCACGCTCGCACGCCCGGTCCCGAATGTCGCTGCGCTCCATCCGGGCTGCAAGTTACCTGCACACCGTCCTGAACCTTTCGATCACCGTCGCCAGCACCTCGTCGCCGGGCCGGCGCCACCAGTAATCGGAGAAGATCTCGACCTCCTGGATGCCGCAATAACCGGCCGCCTCGACCATCCGCCGGATCGCCGGGAAATCGATCACGCCGTCGCCCATCATGCCGCGATCGGTCAGCATGTGCCTGGTCGGCACCAGCCAGTCGCAGATGTGGTGGGCGACGATGCGCTTGCCGGCGCGGGCGGTCTGGACGGGCAGTTCCGGATCCCACCACACATGGTAGGTGTCGATCGCGATGCCTAATCCGTCATTGCCGAGCATGTCGGCGATGTCGAGCATCTCCCGCAGCGTGGTGATGCAGCCGCGATCGGCTGCGTACATCGGATGCATCGGTTCGAGCGCCAGCCTCACACCGCAGTCCTGCGCGTGCGGCAGCACAGCGGCGAGCCCCTCAGCAAACATCGCGCGCGCCGCGGGCAGGTCGCGCGATCCTGGCGGAAGGCCGCCGCCGATGATGACGACGGCTTCGGCCGCGATCGCCGCCGCCTCGTCGATCATCCTCTTGTTGTCGTCGATCGCAGCCTTGAGGTTGTCGCGGCCGCCGGCCGCGAACAGCCCGCCGCGGCAATAGCCTGTGACGCGCAATCCATTGTCCAGGCAGATGCGCGCCGTTTGGGCAATGCCGGTCTCGTGCACCATCTCGCGCCACGGCGCGACGCCCGCGAAGCCGTGGCGGGCCGCCGCCTCCACGGCCTGCGGCAGTTTCCATTGCGTGCGCACGGTTGCGAGATTGAGGGAGAGTTCGAGAGGCATGGCGGTTCACTGAATGCCGGATAGCAGGTTATTTTTGAGTTTGTCAGCTACAGCAATAACTTACGTCATGCAGTCGGGCCATAAAAAAGGCACCTGGGACGCTCACCCGACACAAACGACAACGGCCGTTTGACGTGCACGGCGAGGCCTCGTACCGCGCCTCAATGAGTAACGACACGAATGATTTCGTCCATCTATTCTGTGGAGGCTGGCGACG
>JASHRR010000927.1 GCA_030037185.1 Xanthobacteraceae bacterium
GGGCGGGTCGGCCAGAGGCCGGTGAGGAACTAAAAAGGATCGACGCTTTCTTCTTGCCTCGCCCAATGCCTACAACACACTCGCCAGTACGACACAGATTTACGATAAGCCGTCGTCTACAATCGCCAACGGCATCGCAACTTCTCGCTGGAAGACGCAGCTTTGATTTCCGAGTGCGGCCGTCTTGCTCGCGTGAAGAATTTCCGTCGGTGATCTTGTGAACCATCTAGATCGGCTTGCCGAAAACAAGAATACCTGCGCCGTGCGGCAGAGGAGATCATCAACAGGTTTTCGGAAGACATCGAAATGATTGAGCCTCCGCCCGGCCAGAACGTCAAGAAGCGCAATCAGACCGCGCGGATACAAAGCCGCAAGGACTTCTGCAACTGGCTGGCGACAACGATTCATATCGACGCCATCTCTAAAGTCGAGAGCGGCACAGCACAAAGATATGTTCAGCGTCCTTTCGTCCGGCGTCGGGCCATTTGCGGAAGTCACCAGTCCTTTTGGATTGGCGGGAACTGGGTTAACTTGGTCATCTGGGCCATCGATATTGGGAGGGAGTTTTGATTGGTCGGACGATAATTCAGCGCCGCGAATTTCTCATCACGACGTCGCAGACGATCGGAGGAATGGCCGTAGGCAGCATGCTTGGTGGGAGCCTGGCCGCCGCCGCGGATAGCAATCTCGTTGAACTCAGTGCGACAGCCGCGGTGGCAGCGATCCGCAACGGCGACATCAAAGCGGAAGATTATGCCCGCGCACTGCTCGACAGAGCACAGCAGTTGGCGAGCCTCAACGCCTTCCGAACTCTCGATCGAGAGATGGTTCTGGAAGCGGCGCAGACCGCCGACAGGCAGCGCGCTTCCGGCGCGCAATTGGGGATGCTGCATGGATTGCCGATCCCGATCAAAGACAGCGTCAACACCAAGACGCTGCCCACATCGAATGGCACGCGCGCCCTTGCCAACTTTAGGCCGAAAGATGATGCCGCGGTGTTGACGCCGCTGTTTGCCCAAGGCGCCATTCTGATGGGCAAGACCAATCTGCACGAACTCTCCTTCGGCTATACGAGCAACGACGGCGTCTTCGGTCCGGTGCGCAATCCTTATGATCGGACTCGTGTCCCCGGCGGCAGCAGTGGCGGCTCGGCTGCTGCAGTCGCCGCACGCATTGCGCCGCTCGCGATTGGCGAGGATACACTCGGCTCGATCCGCGTTCCCTCCACAAATTGTGGACTGGCCGGATTTCGCCCCAGCTTCGGCCGCTATCCCGATGCTGGCATCATGCCCCTCACGGAGAATAAGTTCGACCAGGTCGGCCCGCTCGCGCGATCTGTGGAAGACCTTGTGCTTTTCGACGACGTGCTCATCCCGAACTCTCAACCAATCGCCGCAAAGTCCCTCCGCGACGTTCGCGTCGGCATCTCGCGCGGCTTTCTGATGAGTGGGCTTGATCCAGAAGTGGAACGGGTGAGCAAGGAAGCGCTCGAAAAATTACGGAGCGCGGGTGCGGTGGTCGTCGAAGCCGAACTTCCCGAGCCGATCCCTACGGCACAGCAGATTGCGGGGACTATCATTCGCTACGAGATGATGGCAAACATTGCGAGCTTCCTTCAGAAGGAGGGCACCGGGCTCACGTTCGAGCAGATGCTCGACCAAGCCGGTCAAAACATGCAAGCCGCGTTGAAGGCGGCCGTAATGCCACCGGGGCGACCGACACGCGAGGCTTACGAAACCATGTTGGGACAACGCGAGCGGCTCAAGACTGCCATTCGCCGCTACTTCGAAGAGAATGGAATTCTGGCACTGGCCTTTCCAGCGACACGGATACCTCCACCGAAGATCGGTGTAGAGACAGAGGTCGATATCAACGGACAGAAGGTGCCAATGAACGCCGCAGTGGGCCGCAACGTCGCGCCCGGCAGTTGCGCCAGCATGGCAAGTCTCGTGCTGCCAGCCGGGTTCACAGACGATGGTTTGCCGATCGGCATGGAATTCGCGGGCCTGTCGGGCATGGATCGGGAGATACTAGCGCTCGGATTATCGCTCGAAAAAGTGCTAGGGCCCATTCCAGCGCCGAAGATTTAGCGCCTCTTCGAAGTCGCTGCTGACTTCCCGTACTCGCCCGCCGCAATGACGACCCCCACGCGCCGAGTGTGGGTCTGATTTCGAAAGCAGAAGGACCAGCGAGTGAGGTTTACCGCATCAACGAGGAACCCTGCGGATGCTTCGGGCTGCCTTTGGACCTGGACGCAGGCAAGAGCGCGGACGGCGGGCTCGTAGACGCTCCGGGACCAGCTCATCCTTTCGCGTCCCAGAGGCCCCAGGCAGAATCGAGCTGCGCGGCGGGTCGGAAATTTGCCGCGTGTTTCTGACATCCTCGAGAGTCGATTTGCCGCGGCTTGGGTCCCATATCGAGCGGGTTTCCGTCTCACCCCATTGTATGTCAATGCTCCCCTTGCTGGCAGCGGGACCGGTTAAGGAAGGGACGCAAACGCATGCGCGGTTGCGAGCGCGCACAGCCGCGTTTACCCCCCTCGCCTCCATTCGGTCCCTCGGGTCCCCGCTGGGTTTACCTTTTGAAATGGCCTGGCAGAAAGATATGGGATTGTGCACCAGCGGCTCATTTCAAGTGCGATGGGGCCAAAAGCCGGCCTTCATTCAGACACCTGGTAGCACCGATATACGTCACGTGGCGTCGGGCGTGTCTATGGCAAGACTGCTACGAAAACGACGATGTCTACAAGCGTCCCTATCGTGGCCTCTGCTGCACGCGATGCGGTGTTTTATAAGCTGGCGGAGTTGGACGAGGGCCGGTGCCCGGAGCATGGAACGGTCCCGGATGAGATCGAAGAAGAAAACGGGTTCTTGCGCCTATCGCGACTATCGCCAGCGGCGCGAGGTGAGATCGAGATCATTCCAGAGCCGCCGAAACGAGGTTCTTGCGTGGATCGACGGCGAACTTGAGGACTTCAGCATCTCGCGCAGCGCAAGACGAGCCGGCGGTGATCGACGTCTGGTTCGACGCACTCGGGAGTTGTATCACCGGACTCGGCTACGGGACCGATGCGGCTCTTCTGTCGCTTCCGGACAGGGGCAACCTCGCGGGCGCATGTCATCATCAGGACATTACCCGCTGCCATGGGGTCTACTGGCCCGCCATGCTTTTTTCAATTGGTTTGCCGGTCCCGACTCGGATCTTTTGTGCACGGCTATGTCACGGCAGAAGGCCGCAAGACCGGCAAGTCTGCCGGAAACGCAATTGATCCCATTGCCTTGGCCACAGAGTTCGGCCGTCGATGTACTGCGATATGACTTGCTGCGTCACATAGTTCTTAGCGTGATTGAGCACTATTGTGATGGCATTATTCCGGCCCCGCCGGAACGGCTGTTGGAGCACGGCCGCCTGCTCCGCGCAGCAGCAGGATTTAGCAGAGTGTCGCCGGGCATCTCCGTGCATTCGCATTTGACCGCGCTCTTGATGCAATTTGGGCATTCGTAGCGCAAGCGAACCGTTATGTTTCGGAGGAAGAACCCTGGGCTTTGGCGAAGCAAGCGGCGCTGACGCGCGGTCCCGGAGAAGGTGAATTCTTCGCGGCCAAGCTTCATGGCCGTCTCGTCAACCTCGGCGCCGCCCTTCAGACATTGCGCAAGCCGCTCACCGTCTCAAGCTCGGAACGAAGCTCGGCAAGAGCGGAGGTTGCAATCGATCCGGACCGGCAAGCGCAATGGTCGGAAGCAGGGCTAGAGCAGGTGTCCCGCCATTCCCGATGACGATAGATACCGAGACTCGGGTCCTGCCGGCCTTTAGTCGGTCTTGCTAGTTCAGTTGAGAAAAATCCAAGATAGGAGATCGGAAGCATGGGGCTCATGCGCGCAAGGCTCATCATTGATCGAGCGACCGTCACATGCCAACGCAGCCTGCGCCTCCTGCTTCAAATCCGCTGATCGCCGATGGCTTGCGCCGATCCTTCCGTCAGGTCGGGCCGCAAGCGGAAAGGACGAGAACCTTCGGCGGCAGGCATGTTAAAAAGACCTCCCCTCGCGATCAGACGTCTTTGCTATAAAGTGGGCTTTTCAGCCCATCGATCGGCGCCGGGGCTGGAGGGCCTCATGAGCGAATCATCTCGTCACGTGCCGTTGCGCCCTGTGCCCTGGGATGAGGGTGCAGTTGCACAGGCAATTGATGAAATCGTGGCTGATGCCCTCAATCACTTCGATGGTGATCAGTTCTGGCCTGCGCATCCCCTTGATGGCATAGCGGACGGCCACAGTAGCATTTACTTTGGCGCCGCGGGCGTCATTTGGGCACTCGATTATCTAAACCGGGCAGAGGTCCGATTTGATTTCCGCCCGACTCTGTCACGGCTGATCGATAACACCAGGGCGGAAATGGCGGCCTATGAATATTCAGAGCAAGGGTCGCTCCTGCTGGGTGACATGGGAACGGCATTGCTCATCATGCGCTTGGCACCCGAACCAGCCGTCGCTGACATCGTTTATGCCCGTGCCAGTGCCAACACGCTAGCGCCGGTGCGCGAGTTGATGTGGGGCCTGCCCGGCTCGATGCTTGCCTGCCTGGCTATGGCCGAGATGACCAGCGAGACACGCTGGCGCACGCTCTTTGAAGCCCAGGCTGAACGGCTCCTTGCGGACCTGCAGGAAACCGACGACGGCCCGATTTGGATCCAAGCCCTTTATGGTCGGCGGCAAAAATTTCTCGGGCCAGTTCACGGATATGCAGGGAACATGATCCCGCTAATGCGCGGATGGGAGTGGCTGACAGAAGGTCAGAGGGCGCGCGTTGTTCGCTCAGTGCCCGGCACCTTGGCTAAAAACGCTTGGAGGACCGATGTCGGAACGTCATGGCATGCCGTCATCCAGCACGACAAACCGCCATGGCTATGCCAGCACTGCCACGGCGCCCCCGGCATGGTCACAACGTTTGCTGATGCGCCATTCACGTCGCTGGAACTTGACGAGCTTTTGATAGAAGGTGGAAAATTCACCTGGGCCGCAGGGCCGCTGGCCAAAGGGTCTAATCTCTGCCATGGCACCGGGGGCAACGGCTATGCGTTCCTCAAGCTGCATCGACGAACGGCCGACCCCGTTTGGCTGGAACGTGCCCGCGCATTTGCCATGACTGCGATCGCCCAATGTCGTGAGGCGCGCGAACAGCTTGGCCGCGGCCGATATTCGCTCTGGACCGGCGACGTGGGCCTCGCAATCTATCTACGGGATTGCCTAACAAGCGCACCGCGCTTTCCCACTGTCGATATTTTCTGAGCCGCGAAGATCTGGGAGTTGTACTGGAGCAAGCCCCCGCAAAATCGACCCTCGAGGAGGAGGTATGACATCAGGTCCAAGACCGGCGCCGGCGTTAGCGAACGCCTTTTCAATTGCTTTTTCAATGGCTTTGACGGCTCGCTATTCCATTCGACGACGACGCGCTGCGCGGATCGTTTCCAGCGTCGCAGATGCTCCAGCAACTGAGGCGGCAGTGGCACCGGCAGCTGTCGTTTGTTGGTCTCGCGGTGCCGCGGCGGGCGCTGATAGAAAACGCCGCGATCGACGTCGGTCCATCCGCGACCAACGGTCGGCTGCAAGGCGGCCCCGCAAATGGTGCTCGCCGTGTTTTGATGTAGAGGCGCACCAAAATAAATTTGGTGACGTGCCGGCGGCTGCGCCGTTGCGTCTTCACTCGCTTTTGCGCCTCCCCGTAGCGCCACGCGGCCCAAAGCACGGCTGCGGCTTCCTTTTGCGTCAGCCAGCGCTGGCGCGACGGACGCTCTTCAGGCAGGACGATCGCGACCACCTGAGAGCACAATCCTTCACGACGGCGATGGTTGATGGCGGCGCGCAGGTCCTCAAGTTCGCGTCGCGCGGCGGCATCAGTGGATCGCCGTGCGACAAAAGCCAGGCACAATTCGCCGTTGACGCCGGAGACCTTCTTGTCGCCGAGGAACTCCAGCAGCCTGCCGATCCGGCCGGCTGTCTCCTACGGTCGGTTTTGGAGGAGCGCCTTCGTCGTCCCAATCCGGGCTCCGGCATTCAAAAGACAGCGCAAAAAGTTCTCGGTGGGCTTCGTATCATCCCGATCACCGCCCGTCGATTTTTAGGAAGGGAGGTCGGATATGTGTGAGAAGACAAGATATCGCACCATAGCCGGGACATGGGGCGCGTTGCTGATCGTCGCCGCGATGTTTTATTCTCCGCCGTTGCTGGCGCAAACTGGTGTACCCAAGTACGAAGTGGATCCCTTTTGGCCCAAGCTTCCGAAAAACTGGGTGGTCGGGCCGCTGGGTGGGACATGCGTCGATAGTCGCGATCATGTGTTCGTCTTGCACCGGCAGGAAGAGCTGACGGAGGCGGTGCTGACCGCAAGGGACCAGTTCGCTGGTGGGGCGGCTCGAATCAAGGCTCCTCCCGTGATGGAGTTCGACCCCGAAGGCAATTTGGTCAATTCCTGGGGGGACATGAAGGTTCTTGGCAACTACCTCCACGACTGTCAGGTGGATAAGGATGGTAATTTGTGGATTGCTGCCGCGCGTTCCGGGTTCGTGCAGAAATATTCGCACGACGGGAGACTCCTGCTTCAGATTGGGAAATCGGGCGTTTTCGATTCCTCCGATGGCACCGCGAAAGGAAAACCGCTCAATTCGAATACAGCGCAGTTTTTTGGACCATCGGCGGTTGATGTAGATCCAGAGAACGGCGACATTTACGTCGCCGACGGTCATGGCGGCGGGAACTTCCGAATTGCAGTGTTGGATAGGAATGGCACGTTTCTGCGGCAGTTTCGGCTGCACCACACAGAGGCAGAAAAGACCATCGCGGAGCTGCCGCATTGCATGAGGCTATCTAGTGACGGGCTGGTTTATGTGTGTGACCGGCTGGCAAACCGGCTCCAGGCGTTCGACAAAACGGGGACCTTCATCAGAAACATCGATATCCCCTGGAAGAACTACACTGATGAAAATGAAGATCTTCGAAAATATTGCCACATGTTGTGGCGGACTTTCCCGCCTTGCAGCTTGGTGCAAAAGATCGGCCGGGGGACTTCGGCGGTTTCGGTGGAGTTTTCGCGCGACCAAAATCAGCGGTTCATATACGTCGTCAATCAAAACCAGAGGGAAGTCGATATCTTGGATCACGCCACAGGGCAGGTCGTGTCAACGATCGGCGGCGGCACTGGCCTTTTCTTCCCGGGCCAACTCTTTGATGCCATTCGCGCCGCCGTGGATTCCAAGGGCAATGTCTATGTTGCGGAGGACGAAGGCCGCAGGCTTCAAAGATTCAAGGTTGTGGCTCCGTAACGCCCTGCGCTTTTTCGCGGACTGCGCTTGGGCTCGTTGCCGTTGGTGGGTCGGCGCGAGCCGCGCATTTTGCGTGGCGCCGCGGCCGGTAGCGAAGGTCCTGCTGATCGGGAGTCTGCTTCGCAAAAAACAAAGATGGGCTGACTGGCCATGGAGGATTCGAAAGTCAAGGCACAAAGCATCTAGGTAACATCCACCCACGAGCCCGCATGGGTCTTCACACGCCATATGCGGGGACGATCCGTCGACATCAACCGTGCGAGCATCGACGACACGAGCTTGGCGGGGATCCTGGACTTGTTGGCCATGTTGTTGCGCAAAATTTCGGCATCGGCGAGCGCCATCGCTTCAGAAGGACTCAAGCAGGCGATTCTCCAGATCGACCAATACGGATTCGAATTTTGGCGAGCGCCGCATTAGATTGTTCGACGTCCGTCGTCCTTCGTCGCTCGCTTTCGGTCCCCCTGAAGCGGGCGGACGCGGTACGCAGACCGAGCGCAGACCGGGCGACCACAAGTCGCTCTACAGGTAGACAATTGAGAAACGAATGACAGAAGCCGCCCTTCGCTCTCCCCCTCCCCTCCCCCATTCGGCCGCGCAAGCCGAATTCCTCGGCCATCCTCGGGGCTTGAGCTTCCTGTTCGCAACCGAGATGTGGGAGCGCTTCTCCTATTACGGCATGCGGGCGCTGCTCGTGCTCTATCTCGTCGAGTACGTCCTCCAGCCGCAAACAGCCGGTCAGGTGATCGGGCTTGCGGCACTCAAGCGCATCCTCGAAGCCCCGCTGGGGCCGCTCGAGGTTCAGCCCTTCGCGTCCAACATCTACGGGCTCTACACCGGCCTTGTCTATCTCACGCCGATATTCGGCGGCATCCTCGCCGACCGGGTGCTCGGACACCGCCGCACCGTCATCATCGGCGCGCTGCTTATGGCGCTCGGCCATTTCATGATGGCGTTCGAGTCGCTGCTTTTGTTCGCGCTCCTCTTCCTCATTCTCGGCAACGGCGCGTTCAAACCCAACATGTCGAGCCAGGTCGGCCAACTCTACGCGCCCGACGATCCGCGGCGCGACCGCGCCTATTCGATCTTTTACGTCGGCATCAATATCGGCGCGTTTCTGGCGCCGCTGGTCTGCGGCACGCTCGGCGAACGCGTCGGCTGGCACTACGGCTTCGGCGCCGCCGGCGTCGGCATGCTGATCGCGCTTGCGACCTATCTTGCCGGCTCGTCGCATCTGCCGCCCGATCCGCTTCCGATCAAGCAGGCGGGACTGGCGGACCGTAAGCCGCTTGATCGCGATGAATGGCGTGCCATCATCGCGCTCCTCATCCTGTTCATTCCGACCAGCCTGTTCTGGGCCGCTTATGAACAACAGGGCAATACCATCACGCTTTGGGCCAACGACTACACCGACCGCACAATCAATCTGTTGTTCGCTACCGCGGAGATCCCGACCACCTGGTTCCAGGCCTTCAACCCGTTTATGATTTTTGCATTCACCCCACTTGTCGTCGCTTTCTGGAAGCGCCAGGCAGAACGCGGCCGCGAACCGTCGACGGTCATCAAGATGGCGCTGGGCTGCGCCGGCTGCGGGTTCGCGTATCTGATCATGGGGGGCGCGGCGTTCTCGGCGGGCGCCGGCAAGGCAAGCTGGCTGTGGCTGTTTGCCTTCTTCGTCGTCATCACCACCGCCGAGCTTTACCTTTCGCCGATTGGATTGTCGCTTGTCTCGAAAGTTGCGCCCGTACGCTATCTGTCGATGATGATGGGCGTATGGCTTGCTACGAGCTTCACTGGCAACTTCATGGCCGGCTATCTCGGCAGCTTCTGGGCCGGCATGACGAAGCCAAATTTCTTCCTGATGATCGCGGCCACAGCATTCGCTGCCGGCGCCGTGTTCTTCGCCTTCGACCGGCCGCTCCGCGCCGCGCTGAAGCATGGCGCCTGACCGCTGATCCTTTTGGCGCATGATGTGCTTCGGCCGCTGCTGCAGCGACCTCGTTCAGAAGGCGCGGGCTCGATTGAGCCGACGCAAAGAGAGGGATTGGCTGTGCAAAGAACCGCAAGAGCGAATCCGGCGCTCCGGGTACGGATGTAACCTTGCCGCGTGGCTACGCTGTCGACGCGTCTGTTGACGGCCCAAGGCTGAAAACCCCTGCGTCGCAATATTTCGTCCGGTCATCGGGGTTGCTGCAGATGCGATATGCTCGCTGTGAGCCTTTCAGCTTCATCTGCCCTCAATAGCTGGCCTCCGGGCGTACTTCTGAAACAACGTCATTCCTGTCTCGTCACGCCGGTCGCCCGGATATCGCGTCCGTTTTGGTGCACGACCACGTCAGCGACCTTTCCGCCCGCGTCGCGTTCGAAGTCGAGCTGAGCGTCGACAATCGTGAGAAAGAAACGTCTTTGGCGCTCGCGAAGATTGGGAAGGCGAGCTGTGATCTGTGCTTCGACCAACGGGCAAAAACCACCGGTATGAAATCCTCGCAACTGCAGATTGAACTTGTCGACGTTGTCGCCGCCTGCTTGGCCCCCCACCGACCATGGGCCGCTGTGGTCGGAACGGAAGAAAGCCAGCGGCGCGGTCGAACAAAAGAAAGGGACTGAGAGCAGAGAGCGAGAAAGCAGCTCGCATCCGTGGCGACGATAAGAGACCGAAGGAATGCTCGCCACGCACGCCACGCTCGCGGCCAGTGTGCGGGGCAACGATCGATGGGTTTGCGCGTCCGACGTTCAGAAAGGCGGGTCTCTGTCGAACGGGTGTTTGTCGAATAGATCGAGCTGCCGGCCGGGAATGTCATCAGGTTCTGGCCGCGGATTTGGGAGAAGTGTGGATTCCGATTGATGCCGGACGGTGAATCCGACGTGAAGCCGGACACGGTTCCGGGCGATGCCGGACACGATTCCGACGCGAAGCCGGACGCCATTCCGAATTGAAGCCGGACACCCACAGGTAATGTGGGCGGCATAATTTCTGCGGGTCAGCGACTCAGGTCTTCAAGCCTCCTCGACGTGACGAGGAGGTACGAATGCCGGCCAAGAGAGAGCTGACCATGCGACAGTTGCGACAGATGTTGCGGCTGCACCACGATGGCTTGGGTGCCCGCGAGATTGGGCGTCGGCTTGGTGTGGCGCGTAGCACAATCCAAGACAATCTCAAGCGTGTAGAAGCAGCAGGACTTGCGTGGCCGCTGGCACCCGATGTGAGCGACGAGGTGCTCGAGCAGCGGCTGTTCAGCAATGCCGGATCAAAACGCGCTGTACGACGTCGCACTGAGCCAGACTGGGCCGTATTGGCGCGTGAGCTCAAACGCCCCGGGGTCAATCTTGTCGTGCTGTGGGAAGAGTATCGGGTCGGCCACCCAGATGGGTACGGGTACTCGAGATTCTGTGACTTGTTTCGAGAATTTGAGCAGCGTCTGTCGCCGGTGATGCGTCAGACCCATGTCGCCGGCGACAAAGTGTTTGTTGATTACTCCGGCAAGAAGCTGTCCATCGTCGATCCTGCGACCGGCGAAATACGTCAAGCCGAGATCTTCGTCGCGGTGCTGGGCGCGTCCGGCTACACCTACGCCGAAGTGACGTGGACTCAAACACTGCCTGACTGGATCGGATCGCATGTGCAGATGTTTGAGTTTTTCCAAGGCTGCCCGCGCCTGGTAGTCCCAGATAATCTTAAAAGCGGCGTCAACAAAGCATCCTTCTACGATCCAGAGATCAATCGATCTTATGCAATGATGGCGGCGCATTACGGCGTCGGAGTTCTCCCGGCACGGCCGCGCCGTCCGAAGGATAAAGCTAAGGTTGAAGCCGGAGTGAGATTTGCCCAGACCTACATTCTGGGGCGCCTGCGACGTCAAACATTCTTCTCCCTCGAGGAAGCCAACGCGGCAATCAAGCTCGTGTTGGAACGTATGAACAATCACATCAATCGCCGCTTGGGCGTCAGTCGCAGTTATCTGTTCGCAAGTATCGAGCGGCCGACCCTTCGCGCCTTGCCGGCCACGCGATACGAATACGCCGAATGGTGCCTCGCGCGCGTCGCGCCCGATTATCACGTCGAGGTCGATCACTTCCTCTACTCGGTGCCGCACACCTTGCTCAAGGAGCAGGTGGAAGTGCGCATGACTAACCGCATCGTCGAGATCTTCCATCGGGCCAAGCGCGTCGCCGTTCATCAGCGCCGCTACAGCGGGCCTCGCGCCGGCACCCAGTTGGACCACATGCCCAGCACCCATCGGTTCGTGGCCGAATGGACGCCGCAACGATTTGAACGCTGGGCGCGCTCCATTGGACCAAACACCGAGGGCCTTATCATAGCGGTGCTCGCCAGCCGCCGGCATCCCGAGCAGGCCTTCCGAGCCTGCCTCGGTATCCTCAAGCTTTTTCGCGGCCTTGAAACCGCTCGCGTCGAGGGCGTTGCGGCCCGCGCCGTTGCTATCGGGGCGCTGACCTACAAGAGCGTCGCCTCCATCCTCAAAAACAATCTCGATCGCGCTTCACCGACCGCGGAGAGCGCGAGCGTGATCGACCATTCTAATGTCCGCGGTCGCGACTACTTCCACTGAAGGAGATCAAGATGCTGATACATCCCACCGTCGAGCTTCTCCATGGTCTCGGCCTGCACGGCATGGCCAAAGGCTTCAAGGCACTCGAGCAGTCGCCGGAAGCTCGTTCTCTCGACCATGCCGAATGGCTCGGTCTCATACTCGAATACGAGGCCACGCTGCGCCAGCAACGGCGTTTCGAGGCCCGTATAAAAACCGCACGCATGCGCTATCAGGCGCGCATCGAGGACGTCAATTACCGTGCACCGCGCGGCCTTGATCGCCCGCTCTTCCTCAAGCTCACTTCCAATGATTGGATCCGCAAACGCCGCAATTGCTTGATCGTCGGTCCAGCCGGAACCGGAAAGAGTTGGTTAGGTTGCGCGCTCGGCGACAAAGCTTGTCGAGAGGATTTCTCTGTTCTCTATTATCGCGTGCCGCGCTTGTTGACGGCATTGGCCCTCGCGCACGGTGACGGACGCTACGCCAGACTATTGCGCGCACTTTCCCGTGTTGACGTCCTCATATTGGACGATTTTGGACCGGAGGTCCTGACTGCAGAACAACGCCGCGATCTGCTCGAAATCGTCGAGGATCGCTACAACCTCCATTCCCTCCTGATCACCAGTCAGATTCCCATCCCACAATGGTACGATATCATCGGCAATTCTACCCTCGCCGACGCCATCCTCGACCGCGTCGTTCACAACGCCTACCGAATTGAGCTCAGTGGTGAAACTCTCCGCAATCGCATCGACGACACGATCGATGGCGGCAGCCCTGCGCACAACCAAGAAACCTCACCGTGATGCTGCCCGCAAGCCGCTCGCTCGCTACGGCGCTATGGAAGGCGCGCTCGCTCGCGGCTTGCTCCGCCGTGAACCTAACTCCACCTTGCTCGGCGAGTCGG
>JASHRR010000928.1 GCA_030037185.1 Xanthobacteraceae bacterium
GGTGACAGCCGTAATGTGGCTGCTGCCACATCTTGAAAGAGGCATCGGTACTCTAGTAGTCCTGCTTTTTCCAGCGCTGATACTTACCATTGCCAGGCAAGTCGGCAGGAGCGTTCGGGCAACGATTTTTATCCACGCAATTTACAACCTTACAGTAAACATTCCTCTCATTGTGCTATTTATTAAACTGTTCCAAAACTAGGGATCGGAGTTCCTCGGGCGATCTAGACTTTCGTCCGTCTATGGAAGCTGCATCACAGCAAAACCCACTCGCGGACGACAGAATTGGCTCACTTTGAGACTGAATCAAGTGCTCAATCGTTGCCCGTCTATTGATCCGGTCCTCCTACATGAGCTGAGGCGTTCGTCCTGAACAATGCGCTCTGGTGCTTGTCTTCAGGGTCACCGCCGGCCGCCAGTTGGCAACCTAGCGGCACGGCGGCCAGCAAGCCGCTAATGCGCCGGCCGCGGCGATGCATGAGCGCGGACCACGGGCGGTTTCCGAGCGACGCGTGCGAGGAATAACAGTTGACTGACGTGCCCGGCGCGAAGGGATTGTCCGCGCTGCCCGGCCGAGCCACGAGGGCCAGAACAACCCCGTCGGTTGAAACCCGCGTCACGCTCTTGAAGAGCGTAATCAACCGGCCAGGAGCTATATTTCGATTTCGTATTTTCAAGTCATTGATTTAATTGTGTTAAAACACGGTTTAGCACACCGGCAGCGCAAAATATGACCGCGGCTGTTCTTGACACCCCGCTTTTCAGCCCACAGCGCCACGTGATGTGGCCATCCGGGCTTGAGATCACCGCAGTTGATTTCTCCTTTGCGGCGGGTCATCGCCGTATCGCCATCAGCTTCGTGGCCTGGCACCCGGGCCGTACTCAAACCGGCTTCTGCGGCCATTTTGCATCAAGATAGGACAGGCGTCGTAAGTTATTGATCGCTGCAGTGCCGTCCCGCCCAACGGATGTTTTAGAGCGTCATTTTGGTAGCTGGGTCGGATAATCGTGAGAGGCAAATCGAATTCGTGCAGCGTATCTCAATGGCGAGCTTGGCAGCAAAGTGCGGAAACGTCTGTCAAAAGCCCCCGGCGGCGCCCGCCAGCCAGATTAACCTGTGGATATTGCGGTCTTCTGTCGGAAGCCCGACAATCATCAGCGGACGAGTCGGATAAACTCACGCGTTGCTTAATTGCGACCCCAGTACCCCATAACATATATGTGACTTGCCTCGCCGTGACCGGCGAGGCACTTCACATAGAATTGGGGCTGTGAATGCGTTCCTCGTCCCCCATGCCCAAGCAGTTCGACAGCAAGCTCAGCAAGAAAGCGGCATCAGTCAAGTTGCGGCGAGTGAAGTGTCGATCGCTGAAGCCTGTTCGGGCACGTCGCAGCAGCGACCTCGCTCCCTTCCTTGTCTATTCTTAGCCTGGAAGTACGGCTAGGGGTGAGGAGCGAAGCCGCCCTCTCAGCGGGCTGATGACGGTGAGGCGGCGATGATGCTGCCGTTGATTTAGCCAGGCCGCTGCAAATCTCTCCGCGGGACGCAGAAAGGCGCCGACGAACAGGAACGCTGGCGCTCAACTTCTTTAAGCGCCGCCGCGTCGGCAAGCGTCTTTTCTCTCACGCGCCGATGCGGAACCAAGTGCCTGACAGGCCCCAATTCGCGAGGCTTCCGCTGCCGCCGAATCGGCCTTGATGCGGGCGACGGCCATCCGCTGTAGTCTGACGTGGCGGGCAATCTCGCTGACGTTCATCGTGCCGGCGGCGAAGAGCGCTTGCACCTCGTCAAACTGCTCGTATGAAACGACGGCTTGCGGCGGTGGCGTGCGCCACCATCACGTAACGCAGCGGACCGTGACGGCATTCGGTAGATCAAATGGCGAGCCCTGGGGGCGGTTGGTGCTGATTAAGCTTCGCCGGCCCGAGGGCGATGACATCAGCGTGTGGTCTCGCCGCGGCGGCGCACGAAGACGTCGACCATGATCGAGACGATCAGAACGACCGCGGTTGCCATCAGTTGAATTGCCGCCGGCAGGCCAAGCAGCGCCATGCCGTTGACGATCGCGGCGATCACGATACCGCCGAGCACGGGATGCAGCGGATGACCGCGGCCACCGAACATGCTGGTGCCGCCGATCACCGCGCTCGCCACCACATAGAGGACGATGGTGCCGCCGTCGAAGCTCGTCGACATGGACCGCAGCCGCGAGGCGTAGACGATGCCGCCGATACCGGCCGTGAAGGCCGCCAGCATGAAGGCAATGGTCCGGATGCGGGCGAGATTGATGCCGGCGCGGCGGGCGGCTTCGGGGTTGCCGCCGATGGCGTAGACGTACCGACCGAAACGCGTGCGGCCGAGCAGTTGCGACCAGGCTGCGAGCACGACGAAAACGATGGGGACGACCCATGGCATGCCGTTCACCGGGAAGCTTGGGACGCCGCGATCCACAGTGGTCAGGAGAACGATCGCCGACCCCGCCGCGGCCCCAAGCGCGATCTTGAGCACGGTGAGCCCGTACGGCGGCGCCACGAGGCCGCTCTGGCGGCGCTGCGCGTCGCGGCGAAGGACGACGACCGCGTAGATGACGATCACGACGGCGGTCGCGATCCAGCCTGCCATCGGGTTCAGCGTGCCGTTGGCGAAATTGTTGATCATCTCGTCAGGGATCGGGATCGTTCCGCCCGCCCCGAGAAGCTCGATCATCACACCCTGAAAGCCCAGCAGGCCCGCCAGCGTGACCACGAAGGACGGTAGGCGGAAGCGGCTGACCAGCGTACCCTGCATGAGGCCGAGCAGCGAGACCACGATCAGCGCGGCCGGAACGGCCGCCCACCAGGGCCAGCCGATCTCGGGTTGCGCCAGGATGGTGACGATGGTGCCGGCGATGCCGGCTGCGAAACCGAGCGAGAGGTCGGTCTCGGCGAGCAGAAGAACGAATGCCTCGCCCATGCCGATGAGCATGAAGACCGAAGCCTGCACCAGGAGGTTGACGAGGTTGCCGGGCGTGAGAAAGTTCGGGTTCTGGCTCTGGAACACGGCAGCAATGACGATGGTGCCGATCACGACGGGCAGAACGCCGCTGCGCCCGGCCAGCACCTGGGCCCATTGTGCGCGCAAGTAGTCCCCTAACGAGCGGCCGCGCATCGACACCCCTTCGGCGGGCTCGCCGGTCGCCGCCCGGCTCACGGACGCAGCCGGTGCCTCCTCGGAGATCTCCTCGGCTCTGCGGTCGCGGTCGTAGATCTCCTCAGCGGCGAGACGGCTGCTGCAATCGGGCGTGCGGGAAGTCCGGCCCAGAGTCATAAGCTCGACGGCCATCTGCGGATCGAACTGGGATGCATCGCCCGCCGCCACCAGCTTGCCGAGGCGCAGCACGGCCAAGCGGTCGGCGACCGAGAAGACGTCGTTGAGATTGTGGGAAATCATGATCACGGCGAGGCCCTGACCGGCGAGGCGCCGCACGAGATCGAGTACCTGCCGGGTCTGCGCCACGCCGAGCGCCGCGGTAGGCTCGTCGAGGATCACCAGCTTGGAATTCCACATCGCGGCCCTGGCAACGGCGATCGACTGCCGCTGGCCGCCAGAGAGCGAGGCCACCGGCTCGCGCACGGACTGGACCGTCGTCACGCGCAGATCGGACAGGATCTTGCAGGCGACGCGCTCCATGCTGTCCTCGTCGAGCAGTCCGGTGGCGGTCACTTCGCGCCCGAGGAACATGTTCTCGACCACGTCGAGATTGTCACACAGGGCGAGGTCCTGGTAGACAACCTCGATGCCGAGGGTGGCGGCTTCGCGCGCTTTGCGGATACGGACGGGCTGGCCCTCCCAGATCATCTCTCCGGCGTCCGGCTCGTGGATGCCGGCGATGCATTTGATCAGCACCGACTTGCCGGCGCCGTTATCGCCTACGAGGGCAGTCACCTGTCCTCGTGGAATGTCGAGATCGACGCCGTTGAGGGCCCTGACCGCCCCGAAGTGTTTTTCGACGCCACGGACGCTGAGCAGCGGCCGGAGCCGCTCGGTCTGATCGGCCATCTTCGGCCTGAGCCCGGTTCTAGTTGGCAATGCCGGCCGCCGCGCACTGGCGCACGAGATTACCTGCGCAGAGCTTCTTGGGATCGACGAAGCCGTCCTTTACCACGGTGTCGGCCATATTGGCCTCGGTGACCCAGAGCGGCGTCAGCAGCACGGAAGGCACGTCGACCTTGGTGGTGGCATCGACCGTCTTGCCGTTCACCAGGGCAGCCGGAGGCTCGATGCCGGAGGCGAGGTAGATGGCGAGAGCCGCCGATGCCTGCGCCTCAAGGTAGATCGCCTTGTAGACGGTGCCACACTCGTAGCCGGCGAGCACGTTCTGCAGGCCCGTGAGTGTCGCATCCTGGCCGGTGGTCGGGAAGCGCTTGGGCGGCACCTTGAGGGTCTTGAGGTAGGAAATCACCGCATTTGCATTGTCGTCATTGGGGGCGACCACGGCATTGATGTTGGGGTGCGCGGTGTACTGCTGCTCGAACGTCGTGCGCGCGGTTGCCGGATCCCAGGTGCCCGCCGGCTCACCGACGTTGATGTATTTGCCGGAGTCGAAGCCGGGCTTCAGCGCGCTCATATAACCTTCGACGAATAACGTCGCGTTGTTGTCGGTGGGAGCGCCACGCATCACGAGGATCTGCGGATGGGCGACGTTCCAGTTGGTGAGGCATTGGTCCATGCCCTGACCGATCAGCTTGCCCACGCCGACATTGTCGAAGCTCACATAATAGTCGCGCTTGCCGCCGAGCGTGAGCCGGTCATAGTCGATCACCGGCACACCGTGCTGCTTGGCATAGGTCTCGATGGACGCGCCCACGCCCGAGGAGATCGGGTCGACGACGAGCACGGTCGCGCCCTGGGAGATCGCTGACTGAGCCTGCGTCA
>JASHRR010000929.1 GCA_030037185.1 Xanthobacteraceae bacterium
GGTGGGTCGGCCGGCGGCCGGTGACCAACTTTGATGATGATCGCGAGGGCTCGCCGGACCTCGTTGTCGGTGATGTGCGCCCCGGCGAGATCACGGGCCAGGGAGATTGCCGCGGCGAAATTCAACAAATCTTTGGCGCGGACGAACGATTGCTGATTCCGGTGCGTGCCCCATCTGCACGGGATGCGCGCGGGCAATAAATGGAGGCCATCATGGCAACCTCTCAGCAACTGGAAACCCAAACCAGACGCTCGCTAAGTCTGCCTGAGGTGCGCCGAGCTGCCGCGGCTTACGAGATGGTGAAGAGCGCCAATGTGATGTTGGAGACCCTGCCAATTCCGGTACTGGAGGCACTTAGGGACTACGCCAAAGACCAGTGTAAGGCCAGAAATGGCCCCTTCTCCTTGTGCGAGCGTCATTACATGGAACACCTCGACGAGTTGATCAAGCATAGGGGCGAGACCGAGCGACTGCTCTTGCAGGGACTGACGGGCATAGTCCCCCCTGAGCCGAAGCCAAAGTAGGACTGACTACGACGGGAATGCGGGTCATCACGACCCTTCCATCTCCGCTTTGATTCGCTGAGTCTGTGCCGACGCCGAACTCTTGTGGATGCCGCGATTGCTCTTCCGAGCGGCGAATGAGCAAGTCGCGCGGCAGCATCAGAGGCACTTCCGCCGGCGCCGGCCGCCTTGTTACACTCGGCTCATGGAAACCGAGAATCTCCAATACAAAGTCGTCATGGACCCCGACGCCGGGGTGCTCGGCCGACTCGCCCACCTCGAACTTGCCAGTGCCGCTTACCTGGCCACGCCATCGTCAAGTATCCGTTTCGCAACATCCAGCTCCGCCAGGGTGCGCAGATCATCAAGCGCCATCACGGGGAGCCGCAACCGAAGCCGCCGAAAGATCCCAATCTGAAGAGCTGGTCCGCCCACCTGATCGGCGGCTAGGCGTGGTCGAAGCGGTGACAGAGGCAGCCGCGATCGAGGCTGCCGTCGTGCTGTTCAATCTCAACGATCAGAAGCGCAGGCGTCTCGCCGTCAATCTCCGACGCTAGCATCTTTTCAGGCCCGCTTCCGCCTTCGATCCTCAAGAAGTGCTATCGCTCGATCGAAACCGCGAATGTCCTCGATCTGGCGTACTCCCATTGCGGCAAGAAACTTCTCTTCGTCACCGTTGGCCTCTTTGAGGAGCGCCCTGATGGTCTGCACCTGTTCGGCCGTTACCAGCGGCAGCCTCGCCACATAAGCTTTATGACGGTCCCAGGCGTGGAGCTCATCAGGGGCATCGGGTTGTTCTGACCACTCCAGATGTTCCTCGATTTTCCAGACGGCACGCATAAGCGCGGGAATGGGCTCGAGATCTTCTTGGAGCTTCCTAAAATCTTCTTGGAACTTCCCAAAGAGATCCCACAGCTGAGTGACGCGATCGGCGCTGGTTAAGTGTTTTTCGATCGCGTCGACAATCTCGGTATTGATTGAACGACCGTTTTCAGCGGCCCGCTGCGCGACGCGATCGCGCAATCCTGACGGCAGCCGAAGCATGTACTGGTCCGCATCCTTGGCTGCAATTTTCCTGACAGGTTTGACCGACCTCTTGCCCATGTGGACCCCTACGACTTTCTTGTAAAGTGCTATTGACAACACATAGGACCGTACTTGAGTATGCTGGAAGCACGTGACGAAATCAATTCGCGATGTACAGGGGCGCAGGACTGCCCCTTGCCAACAAAAAACGGCAGCCCCGCAAAGGGCCGCCGCTTCCGAGACCAGGTGTTCGAGCACCTGACCACGTATTGGAGAATACGCAATGACAGAAGTACCATTTTGGCTATGTGACCGGCAACAGGTCATTCCGTCCTCTCCCGGATACATGCCCGGGAGAAGTTTCGCATGAGTAACCTGTTTGAATACCCCAGTGGCGACAGCAGCCGCAGCACCGGCGACGCCCCCGGCACCTTCTTTTGCGAGTTGTGCGAACGCAGCTTGGAAGGCGCGACCGCGGCCAGATACCGAGCCAAGCTCAAGCGGCGGGACGAAGCGGACGCCCGCGCCCAGCAGGACGCGGTTGACCGGGCCCTGCGTGAACAGCAGGCCAGATTCGAGGCGGCGACCGAGGGTGAGGTCGACCGCAAGGTCGCGGAAGCCCTCGCCGCCTACCGCCTCAGCCACGGCGCCCAGGATCAGGCTAAGGATCTGCTGATCGCCCGCCTCAAAACCAGCCTGGCCGAGCAGGGCCGCTTGCTCGACGAGCGCAAGTCCAAGGACAAGGGCAACGCCGGGGAACAGGATCTTCTCGACGTGCTCCAAAAGGGGGCCCGGCAGGAGACCCTCACGCCGACCAAGTCCGGTCAGCGCGGCGCCGACATCCTCGAGCCAGTTTCCGACAAGCACAAGGTGGTCGGCAAGATCTTGTGGGAGAAAAAGACCGGCTACAAGAGCTTCGGCGGCGATTGGGCGGCCAAGGCGATCGAGAACCGGGCCCGCCACGGCGCCAGCCAGGTGGCGATCGTCGCCGACCACCTGCCGCCCGGCGTCGAGGGCGTCGGCCTGCTTCCCGAAGGCGTGTGGACCTGCACGATGGACTTCGTGCCAACCACCCAGCGCTTCCTGCGCTACCTCGAGCGCAAGATAGCGCACGAAAAGGCCAAGGGCGGCACCGGCGCTAACGCACAGGCGGCGCTCGCCGCCTTCATGGCGGGCGAGGGCCGCGAGGCGCTCGCGCGCGCCAAGCGGGCGGGCGAGGCCATCGTCGAGAAGGGCCGGCTAATCAAGGAGTATGGCGAGACCCACCACAACGCCCTCAAGGCGCTGGTGCAGCGCCAGGACGATGCGTTCGCCGACATCTTCGCCGCCCTCAACACGTATCAGAACGGCGACGCTGCCTGACCACTTCCACACAGTGGAATATTCAATCGGAGCCGCCGGGGGAACACCCGGCGGCCTCAAGCAACAACCATTCAATTCAACGCATGTTTAGGCTACCGAAAAGACAATGAGGGGTGCCAAATGACGAGCTATCGCGATCACGATAATCCCTATCCGAAGGGTT
>JASHRR010000930.1 GCA_030037185.1 Xanthobacteraceae bacterium
CGGCGGCTCGAATCTCGGACCCACCAGCAAGGTGCTGATCGAGCGCCTCGGCGGCGACATTGAAAAATTGAAGCAGGAAAATCCTTCAGCGCAAGTCCCGGCCGATCTCGTGACCACCTCCGGCAGCGGGCTTGATCCAAATATCTCGCCGGAAGCGGCCCTGTTTCAGGTGCCTCGGGTTGCAAAAGCCCGCAACCTGCCTGAAAATCGCCTGCGACAGCTTGTCGCCGAAAACACCAGCAACCGCTTTGTCGGTCTGTTCGGCGAGCCGCGCGTCAACGTGCTCGAACTCAACCGGGCCGTCGACCGCACGGCCGCCCGGTAGGAGCATGTGTCGCCCCTCTTGTCTGGAGGCGTCGGCGGGCTTATCCCGGCATCGACGTCCTGGCGGCTGCCCCGCCCGGCCTGAGACGTGGATGCCCGCGACATCCCCGCAGCAAATCCGGTGACGGGATGATGACGAGAAGAAATCGATCTGGATGCCCCAAGCTCGACGATGACGGCGGTCGAAAACGTACTATGTTAGTGTAATCTTCGCGACTTCTGCCAAGAGTTGATGCGGATGGCGAATCAGCGACGCAAATCTGAACAGCGACCGTCGCCGGAGGCCCTGCTTGAAGCTGCCCGTCGCGAGGAGGGGCGCGTCGGCAAGCTGAGGATATTTGTCGGCGCTGCACCAGGGGTCGGCAAGACCTACGAGATGCTGCAGAGCGCCCGCGCGCGCGCAAAGGACGGCTATGACGTCGTTGTCGGCGTCGTAGAGACCCATGGCCGCAAAGAAACGGAGGCGCTGCTGGAGGGCTTGGAAGTCATTCCCCGCCAGCGCATCGAGTATCGAGGCCAGCTGCTCGACGAGATGAACCTCGATGCCATCATCGCCCGGCGTCCACAGATTGTTCTGGTCGATGAGCTTGCACACACCAACGCACCTGGCAGCCGCCACCCGAAGCGTTATCTGGACGTTGAAGAGCTGTTGAGCCACGGGATCGATGTCTATTCCACCGTGAATATTCAACACATCGAAAGCCTGAATGACGTTGTTGCCCAGATCACCCATGTCCGCGTTCGTGAGACCGTACCCGATTCGGTCTTCGACCGTGCCGATGCGGTCGAACTCATCGATCTCACGCCCGACGATCTCATCCAGCGCCTCAAAGAAGGGAAGGTCTATGTTCCCCGACAAGCCGAGCGCGCGCTGCAGCACTTTTTCTCTCCGGCCAATCTGACGGCGCTGCGCGAGCTTGCCCTTCGCCGCACCGCGGACCGGGTTGATGAGCAATTGCTCACGCAAATGCAGGCCGGAGCCATTCCGGGACCCTGGGCTGCTGGTGAGCGCATCCTTGTCTGCATCAGCGAGGACCCACGCGCCGCGGGCTTGGTGCGGTACGCCAAAAGGCTGGCAGACCGGTTGCACGGCCCGTGGACGTCGCTTTACGTCGAGGGCCGGCGCAGCTTGCAATACACCGAGGAGGAACGCGATCGCATCGCCGATACGCTCCGCCTTGCCGAAACGCTGGGCGGAGAGGCCGTCACCATTCCCAGCGCCGAGCGCAGAATCGCCGACGATGTGATCGGCTACGCGGAGTCTCGCAACGTCACTCATATCATCGTCGGCAAATCGAGCCGTTCGCGATGGTTTGAGATTGTCAATGGCTCCGTCGTGCACGAATTGGTGCGCCGATCCGGCAACATCAGCGTGCACGTCATCGCCGGTGACGCGATTGACGGCGAACCGATCCCGAAAAAGACGGTGCGGACCGCCGAGGGCTCCGAAGCCTTCGATCTCGGGCGCTATATCGTTGCACTGCTGGTTGTTGCAGTCGCCCTCGGCATCAGCGAGGCGATCGAGCCCTGGCTCGGTCTCCAAAATGTCGACCTCGTGTTTCTTGCTGCGGTGGTCAGCGTAGCGCTTCGTTACGGATTGCTGCCATCGCTGGCGGCCAGCGTTGCGGCATCGCTCTGCTACGATTTCTTCTTCCTGCCGCCGCTCTATACCTTCACCATCGCCGACCCGACCAACGTGGTGGCATTCTTTTTCTTCATTGTCATGGCGGCCATCGTGTCCAACGTAGCGGCGCGCGTACGCACGCAGGCGGTTGCCGCGGTAAGCCGGGCGCGCACCACTGAGTCTCTCTATGCCTTCAGCCGCAAGCTTGCTGGAGCCGGCACGCTGGACGACGTGCTTTGGGCGACAGCTTATCAAGCCGCGCTGATGCTCAAGGTTCGCGTCGTTCTGCTGCTGCCGGAAAATGATGGGATTGCCGTCAAGGCCGGCTACCCTCCGGAGGATACCCTCGATGAGGCCGATCTGGCTGCCGCCAGATGGGCGTGGCAAAGCAACCGCTCCGCCGGGCGGGGGTCGGAGACGCTGCCGGGGGCAAAGCGCCTTTTCCTGCCTATGCATACTGGCCGTGGGGCTGTCGGCGTCGTGGGCCTGGATAGCGACAAGTCCGGCCCGCTATTGACCCCGGATGGCCGGCGCCTCCTCGACGCATTGATGGACCAGGCCGCGCTCGCCATCGAACGCGTTCGTCTGGTCGAGGATCTCGACCGGGCGAGGCGAACCGCCGAAACGGACCGTCTGCGCTCGGCGTTGCTGACGTCGATCTCGCATGATCTCAAGACGCCGCTTGCTGGAATCCTGGGGTCGGCGAGCACCTTGCGCGGCCTCGCAGGTGCATTGGACGGACCTGCCAAGGCCGATCTCATTAGTACGATTATCGACGAAGCCGAGCGGCTCAATCGGTTCATCGCCAACCTGCTTGACATGACCAAGCTGGAGTCGGGAGCCATCGTGCCGAATTCTGCCCGCCATGACCTCGGCGAGCTCGTCGGCAGCGCGCTTGAACGCACGAGCAAAATCCTCGCTCACCATCGGGTCGAGGTCGACCTCGTCAAAGATTTACCGATGGTGGAAATCGATCCCGTCCTGTTCGAGCAGGTGCTGTTCAATCTCCTCGACAACGCCGCCAAATACGCTCCGGTGGGAACCACTGTGCGCATCCAGAGTTGGCGGGACAGGGACTCCATCGGCTTGCAGGTGCTGGACGAAGGCGAAGGCATTCTACCGGGCGACCTGGAGCAAATCTTCGACAAGTTCTATCGGGCCCGCAAGGTCGACCAGGTTCGGGCGGGCACCGGGTTAGGTCTCGCGATCTCACGGGGCTTCATTGAAGCCATGCACGGAACCATCTCGGCAGCGAACCGCACCGACCGCACAGGCGCGGTGTTTACGATCAGGCTTCCGGTTCCCACGCACGCTAAGCGACTGGACACGGCCGCATGAGTGCCGCTGCGAAGGTACTTGTGGTCGATGACGAGCGCCCCATCCGCAAGCTCCTTCGCACCGGGCTCGCCACCCAGGGCTATGAAATCCTGGAAGCCGCCGACGGCAAGACCTCTCTGGAGCTGCTGGCGCAGAAGCCCGACCTGGTCATCCTCGATCTCGGATTGCCGGACATCCAGGGCCTCGATCTGTTGAGAACGATCCGCGCGCGCAACGAAAGCGTACCGATCGTCGTTCTGTCGAGCCGCGGCGACGAGGCCGGCAAAGTCGACGCGCTCGACCTCGGAGCGGACGACTATATCACCAAGCCTTTCGGCATGGACGAACTGCTTGCCCGGTTGCGCGCCGCGCTTCGCCACCAGCTCCACGTTCAAGGAGAACGTCCGGTATTTCGTGTCGGCGATCTGTCGGTCGATCTTGTGCGGCGCATCGTCAAGGTTGGCGACCGCGAGGTGAAGCTGTCGCCCAAGGAATACGAGCTCCTGCGGGTGCTCGTTCAACATGCCGGCAAGGTGCTGACGAACCGATTCCTGCTTGGGGAACTGTGGAGCGACCTCACGGACCCGCAATATCTTCGTGTATACGTGCGACAAGTCAGGCAGAAGATCGAGGCGAATCCCGAACGTCCGTACTATATCCTGACGGAAACAGGGATCGGATACCGTTTGCGGGCGGCAGACTAGGCAATGATTCTCGGTTCACCCATGCGAATTGCGCCGAGTCGCGGCACTGTGGACGGCGGACTTACGGCGGATTTCGATGGCCCACGATCGACACCGGCCCCGTCGCCAGGCCTGTCCCGGCGATCCCGAACAGGAAGCACCGAGCAACAAGGAGCGGGGTGGCCGGCACAAGCCCGGCCACGACAGAGCGGCCAAGTGCTTCAATTGATGGGACTCCGGTCTAGGCATTCGCCATGGAAATCAAAGAGTTTCTTTTGCCAACCGATACTTTGGTCAAGGCGCGCGGGACCGATAAGACACGCCTGCTGCAAGAATTGGCAGCCCGGGCCGCCGCGACCCTCAACCTGGATGCCAAACATATTTGTACCGCGCTGCTCAAGCGCGAAGAGCTCGGCACCACCGGGACGGGCGGCGGCATCGCTATTCCGCACGCTCGGATATCGGATCTGAAGAAGCCATTCGGCACGCTGGTTCGCCTCAAGCACGCCATCGACTTCGACGCGATTGATGGCATGCCCGTGGACATCGTCTTCCTGCTTCTGCTTCCGGCACAATCCGGCGATCCGCTCAATGCGCTCGCAAGCGTCGCACGAAGGCTGAGAAATCCGGAATCGGTTCAGCGACTCCGCGGTGCGGCCAATGACGAAGAGTTGTATAGGGCGATACAGTTGGGGCCGGAAATAGGCGCGGCCGAAAACAAAAATCCGTAGCGAAGTCTGAGCTGTCGGGTCGGGGTTTCAGGGCACGCACGCCAGGACGAGGGGAGGACAAATCGGCGGCCGTAACCTTCGCCTGCCTAAAAATCCACTGCCGCGCCCCCCCTTGCGCCATGCACCGTCGATGCAGCGGGAGGCGGCAATGCGGCCCCGGAATCGCGGAAGCGATTGACGATCGGATAACGGCGGTCGCGGCCGAAATTTTTCAAGGTCACTTTCACGCCTGGCGCGGCCTGCCGGCGCTTGTACTCCGCAAGGTAGAGCATGCGCTCGATGCGGATCACCATGTCGCGATCAAAGCCGGCGTCGACGATTGTCGAGATCGCCTCCTCGCGCTCCACCAGCCGGCCCAGCACGGCGTCAAGCAGGTCATAGGGCGGCAGCGAATCCTGATCCGTCTGATTCTCTCGCAATTCCGCGCTCGGCGCACGAATGAGAACGCTTTCTGGAATGACGCGCCCTGCCGGTCCGCGTGCGCCATGGGGCTGCCATGCATTGCGCAGGCGGGCGAGGCGATAGACCTCGGTCTTGTAAAGGTCCTTGATGGGGTTGAAGCCGCCGTTCATGTCGCCATAGAGCGTGGCGTAGCCGACCGACATTTCCGACTTGTTTCCGGTCGTCACCACCATCAGGCCGAACTTGTTGGAGATCGCCATCAAGATAGTGCCGCGCGCCCGTGCCTGGAGATTTTCCTCGGTGACGCCGCGCGGCAGGCCAGCCGTAAGCGGCGCCAAAGCCTTCTCTAATCCCTCGACTGCGGGCGCAATCGGCACGGTGTCGTAGGGAATGCCGAGCGCTTTGGCGACGGCAGCGGCATCAGCGAGCGATTCCGGCGACGTGAAGCGATAAGGCATCATCACGCAACGGACGCGATCGGCGCCCAGGGCGTCGACCGCCATTGTGGCGCACAGCGCCGAATCGACGCCCCCCGACAGTCCGATCACGACGCCGGAAAACCGGTTCTTGTCCACGTAGTCGCGCAACCCCAGCACGCAGGCGGCATAGTCGGCCTCATCGCCGGTCTCGATCGGCGCAATCGATCCGGCTTCTGCCCGCCAGCCTGCTGCGGTGCGGACGAACCGGACGGTGGCGACCTCCTCGCGGAACGCCGGCAGCTGCGCCGCAAAGCCAAGGTCAGGGTTGAGCACGAAGGAGGCGCCCTCGAAGACAAGCTCGTCCTGGCCGCCGACCTGGTTGGTGTAGACGAGCGGCAGTCCTGCGTCCTTGACGCGGGCGACCGCGGCGTTAAGCCGTTCGTCGGCTACACCGCGCCGATAAGGCGAGCCGTTCGGCACCAGCAGGATCTCGCCGCCGGTCTCGCTGATACATTCGACCGGCTCGGGCCCCCAGATGTCCTCACAGATCGGCACCCCGATGCGCACGCCACGAATATTTAGCGGGCCCGACAACCGGCCGGGCGCAAACACCCGCTTCTCGTCGAACACGCCGTAGTTCGGCAGATCGACCTTGAATCGCAGACCGGCGACACGGCCGCCATCGAGCAGCGCCGCCGCGTTGTAGAGCCTACCGTCCTCGACCCACGGCGTACCGATAATCAAGGCGGGCCCTCCGTCGGCGGTGTCGTGCGCCAGCATCTCCACGGCGGCACGGCTGGTGGCCTGGAGGGCCGGCTTCAGCACCAGGTCCTCAGGCGGGTATCCGCAGATAAACAGCTCGGGCAGCACAACGAGGTCGGCGCCGGCTGCGGCCGCTTTGGCCCGGACGTCCCGCGCCTTCTCGGCATTGCCGGCGACGTCGCCCACGATCGGATTGAGCTGAGCGATGGTGATGGCAAGCCGGCCAGGCGCGCTCATCTTGTTTTCTCCGTGCCGGAAACCTCGTCGTTCAGGGCGAAGAGGCACGGCCATTGCCTGCCGAGCACTCTGTTGCTATGCGAGCCCCACCATTGGGGTGAAGCACGACCTTTGGGACCAACCGAGCAGGCAGCCTGACCACCGTAAGATCGTCCATCCCCTGCAACATTCGGGAACCCCCGCCGGCCACAAGGCCATCGAGCGACGTACCGACGATGAGGCGATGACGTTTTCCCGCAGCCGTGGCCCACGAGGGGAGACCGAGAGGTATCGCGTATTGCGGAGCAAGGCATGGGACTAGCCTCCCGTGTCGGGGCGCAACGTCGTCCTCTGGTTGTGGAAATCCCCGGCCTTCGGGGCGACGCAAGACGTTAACTAGCGCCCGCCCGCCACGGCGGCAATCCCGGGCCACCTCTGCCAGCTTGCGAGGAGGGAGGGGATGCGCGCTCGCCCAAATTTCCGGGGGGCGCTCGAGCAGTCTGACGCTCTCAAATCAGAGCTTGTGGAGGTGGCCGCCGACATTCTCCCACAAGGCGGAGAGTGTGGTCGGTGGATGCACCGGCGTAATCGGCGCCCGCGGGCTACAAGCTCCCGTTACGCGCGAGCGTGAAGCTGCGGGACCGCGGCCTCGCAACTAAAGACCGGCGGCGGCCCGCAACGGCAGCCCCCGGCCGAGACGTTCTTTCTTGAGAAGCTCGGCAAGCAGAAATGCAAGTTCGATCGACTGTTCGGCGTTCAATCGTGGATCGCAGAAGGTGTGGTAGCGATCATTGAGGTCTTCTTCGCTGATGGCGCGGGCGCCGCCGGTACATTCGGTCACATTTTGGCCGGTCATCTCGAGATGGACGCCGCCCGCGTAGGTGCCTTCCGCCTGATGAATGTCGAAAAACGACTTGACCTCGGACAGGATGCGATCGAACGGCCGGGTCTTGTAGCCGGAAGCCGACGCAATGGTGTTCCCGTGCATCGGATCGCACGACCATATCACCTCGCGCTTTTCGCGGGTTACGGCGCGCACCAGCAGCGGCAGCAGGTCGCCGATCTTGTCCGAACCCATCCGACAGATGAGCGTGAGACGACCGGGCGCGTTGTCCGGGTTGAGGACATCAATCAGACGCAAGAGTTCGTCGGCCTTCATCGACGGACCACATTTGAGACCTAGCGGATTACGAACCCCGCGGCAGAACTCCACATGGGCGTGATCCACCTGGCGGGTACGGTCCCCGACCCACAGGAAATGCCCGGAGGTTGAGTACCATTCGCCGCTCGTGGAATCGATGCGGGACATCGCCTGCTCAAAGCCGAGCAGCAGCGCCTCGTGGCTTGTGTAGACGTCGGTGGTGCGCAGCTCCGGGTGGTCTTCGAGATCGAGGCCGATGGCCTGCATGAAGCCGAGGGCCTCCGAGATGCGGTCGGCGAGCTCGGTGTAGCGGCGCGACTGCGGGCTGTCCTTGACGAAGCCAAGCATCCATTTGTGCACACTGCCGAGATTCGCATAGCCGCCCTGGGCAAGCGCACGCAGCAGGTTGAGGGTCGCGGCCGATTGGCGATAGGCCTCGACCTGCCGTCGCGGATCGGGCGTGCGTGCTGCCGCCGTAAACTCGATGTCGTTGATGATGTCGCCGCGGTAGCTCGGCAATTCGACGCCGTTGCGTTTCTCGGTGGGCGACGAACGCGGTTTGGCGAACTGCCCGGCGATGCGGCCGATCTTGACCACCGGCAAGGCGGCCGCGAAGGTCAGCACCACCGCCATCTGCAGGAACACGCGGAAGAAGTCGCGAATGTTGTCGGCGCCATGTTCCGCAAAGCTCTCGGCGCAGTCGCCGCCATGCAGCAGAAAAGCTTCCCCGGCCGCGACCCGGTCGAGATGCTTGGTCAAGGTCCGCGCCTCACCTGCAAAAACCAACGGCGGAAAGGAGGCAAGCTGCTTTTCCACCTCAGCCAACGCAGCTGCGTCCGGGTACTCCGGCAGCTGCAAGGCAGGCTTTCTGCGCCAAGTGTCAGGCGTCCAGCGTTCCGCCATCAGTTACTCCTTCGCGAGGTCCGGCTCGGGGCCCGGCGGCTGCCCCATCGCCAGGCTCGTCAACACAGGCTTATACACAAAACGAACTCACGATCCACGAAAAGGAGTGCCCGCCGTCGGGAGGCTCGGCTGGAACCGGGGCGGGGCTGCAGCGACACAAGGCACGTCAAGGATCGGCGTCCACCGATCTTAATGCAATTTGTCGGACAAAAACGCAAGACATGAGGTACAATTCGTAGTTAAAGC
>JASHRR010000931.1 GCA_030037185.1 Xanthobacteraceae bacterium
TGACGTCCCAGGCGCCGATCCAACTTCGGGTGCCAAGTTGGCCGCCGGTGCTCTCGCCTTGCAGGACCAGTTCGCGGCCGCCCCTGGTTTTGACCACGACCGGGGCACCCGTGAAGCCTTGGGTCTTGGGCGAAGGCGTTCCCGTCGCCGGATCGGTCGGCGCCTTGGCGTCCACTTCCCAGATCAGCTCGCCGGAATCGCGATTGATTGCGATCACCCGCATGTCGTTGGTAGTGACCAGAATCTTGTTGCCGTACATGGCAATGCCGCGGTTGGTGCGGGACTGCTTGATCTTCGGATCGTATCGCCACAAGGGCACCGCAGCCTCACCGCTGCGGACATCGAATTTCATCACCCGCGTCCAGGTATCCGACACATACATGAAGCCGTCGTCCACGAGGGGTGTCGATTCTTCTTTGCCGCGCAGCGTGCCGCCGGTCGCCCTGCCGCCGATCGAGAAGGTGAACTTCGGCTTAAGGTCTTTCGCGTTGGTGGCGTTGATCTGGGTGAGCGGCGAATGGCGCGAATTGTTGTAGTCACGGTGAACCATGAGCCAATTCTCGGGCTCATTGGGGGCATTGAGCAGCCGCTCAAACGTCACGTCGGCCGCCGATGCGGGCATCGCAATCGCTGTAAGACCGATCGACGCCAGCGCGACGAGCCTTCCAGTTGTAAACATGCAACTCCTCCCATTACCGATTGTCATCGCAGTTGTATCCTGCAATCCGCACCGCGAAACTCCGCCGCCGAAGCGGGACGTGGCTCGCCCGGGATCAGCATTCCCGCGAGACCGCGTCCAGCCAACGGGTCGCCGCACGGGGTCTGGCTGCGATGTTAGTCGAGGCGTGGCGTTTGCGCCAGCGCAGAAACGACCGGCCCTCGGAGGACGGCGCGCATGGGCACTCGCCGTCCGCGGTCCTGGCGCGGCGCGCCCGCCCGTTCACCAGCAGGCTGGCCGATCGAGGACTGGGCATCCGATGAGCTTCGAGCGATGCAGCCAAAACCCGTCACAGCCGCCCCGTCGCACGAGATCACCTCGACCGACCGCCGCAGCCCGGCTCACCCTGCCGACGAATCGGTCCGATTCAGCTTGAGCAGGCTTTGCCGATCCTGGCCGTGCAGTGCTGGCTCGTGGTGCGGTTAGGGTTTGCACACCCGTCACGCAGCTCGCCGTATTCGGGTTTTCCGATCCCTAAAAAGCCCTCCCCTATTTCAATGACCTGCTCGTTTCTGGTATCGTCACTCGCTAAATCAATTTCGGAGGAAACGATGGATCGCAGATCGATTTTCCGCGCCGGTGTTGCGGCTTTGGCGGCCGCCCCGCTGTTTGGCCGCAAAGCCGACGCCGCCACTGAAAAGAAGCCACACAAGCTCGCCATTCATGTGGACCAGAACGATCCCGCGGTAATGCGGCTGGCGCTCGGCAACTCGCGTAACGCCCATGAACTCTTCGCGTCGCGGGGCGAGGACATCGCGATCGAAATCGTCTGCTACAGCCAGGGTCTCCACATGCTGCGCGACGACACCTCGCCCGTGAAGGAGGATATCCGGGCAACCCGGGCAAAGGTGCCTCAACTCGCCTTCGCTGCCTGCAACAACACCAAACACGCCATGGAGAGGACCGAAGGCAAGACCATCCCGATCATCCAGGAAGCGGTGGTGGTGCCGGCCGGTGTGGTGAGGCTGGTGGAATTGCAGGAGCAGGGATTCAATTATCTCAAACCGTAGCCGGCATCGGCTCCCTCCCTACCCTCCCCCCGCCCTGAGGCGAGGGTAGGGAGAAGGCGGCATTGTGTGTAGGTGGGTCTCCGATTAGCCAACTCACTGTTCAGCGGGCCGGCCCGGTGGCAAGCTTCGGCCGTTGGCTACGTTCGCGCTAATTCTTCGCCGCCGCCAATTCCCTCAACTTGGCGCGGATTGGACCGAACGGGCCATACTTGTGCTGCTCGGCCGGGAAATCGTCCGCGTACGGGCCGTAGGGCGCATCGACCGGCTTCTGGGTCTTGACAGGAAAGTCCTTCTCAAGATCGGCCTTCGCGGGTCGCTCGAGGCTGTTGATGTAAGCCGCAACGTCATAGGCGTCCGCGTCCGACAGCACCGGCGCCTCGAAGGTCGTTCCGAACGGCATGTTGTGGCGCACGAAGGCAGCGGCGGTCAATACGCGGGTCATGCCGGCCCCGTTGTTATAACTGTCCGGTCCCGCGATCGGCGGAAACTGGTAACCGCTCCCCGTCGCAGCGCGCTGACCGCGGCCATCCTTGCCGTGGCAGAGGGCGCAGGTGTCGGCATACACCTTTGCGCCGTTGCCGGGATCGGCAGCGCGATCGGGTTCATTGATCCTGATGGTGCCGGCGCCGATCAGCTTGGCGCCGTCCGGTATGCCGATGGAGAGCCACTTCGAATAGGCAAGGAAAGCCTTCATCTCTAGCCCGTCAAGCGGCAGCGCGCGGCCGTTCATGCTGCGCTCCATGCAGCCATTGATGCGCTCCTCAAGCGTCCCGATCTCGCCTTCGCGTCCGCGATATTGCGGAAATTGACCCAACACGCCCATCAGCGGGATCGCATAGGGCTGGGTCCCGGCCTTGAGGTGGCAGTTCTGGCAGGTAAGATTGTTTCCGCTGTACCGCTTGGCCGGGTCCGCGACCGTCGGGCCGATCTGGTTTGCAGTATCGGCCATCAGGGCATAGCCATATTTGACGAGCTTACCGAACGCGTCGTTCCCGACCGAGCGCATCTGTGGCGGCGCCCACTTGGTGAGATCGAGCGCAGGCACGTCTGCTGCCGGCGCATTGCGGCTGATCACGCTCGCGGCGGCGGCCAGAAAAGCCGCCACTCTCAAGTAATGCCTGCGTCCCACTTGCGCGCTCCCTTCACAATGGCGTTTGTCAAAGCATGAGCGATTTTTTCGGAGTTCGCAAGCGATCGCCGACCGCAGTGAAACGGCACCCAAGCCGGAAAGTCCGCGTGATACGAGCTCGCGCAGAAGGCAAAAAGAACGCCTCTACGATTGTCGCCGTGCGTGCGGCGACCAACAGAATACCGTCATTGATGCGTGCTCTGGAAGGGCTCTCATAGCGTCGGGCGGTGCTGAGACGAGAGGGGTTTGCCAGCACGATGCGGAGTTGTTCGCCTTCGATTACCTTTGATGCTTTTCACGCATCGCTAACCCGGTTTTCTCAAACGAGGCTAACCGCTCCGTCGAACCGCTGCACACCTCATCCAGACAGAGCGTTGTCGCTCCCTCGCAACGCAAAACATCCTC
The DNA here is from genome assembly GCA_030037185.1 of Xanthobacteraceae bacterium. Next base: position 3,263 of record JASHRR010000931.1, read on the forward strand.
TTGGGGGGCGCAATGGCTGTTGCGCCAAATTCTCAACGGGCGAGCGTACCGAGCGCCACCAGAGGCTTGCGGACGATCAAGTCGTTGAACCTGATCGAAACACGGTAAGGCTGAAGCGGGTCGGCAAGCGCGCGCTTGGGGTTGGAGGAACTGCTTCTCGAATTTCGAGAGTCTCAGCTTCGATCGTGGGCGCACGGCTACGAAGGTGATGTGTTATGCGGCACCGCACAGGCAAACGGCATGTTTGTTGTTTCGGGGTCTTTAAGGCGCGCTCCCCTGTTGTCGGCACTATCGAGTGCGTGCGGAAAGCCTGAGATAGGAGCCTATCGACTTGGAGCCCGGATACGCGCCCAGAATGTGCCGGACTACGAGATGTTCGTATACTCTGCTACTAAGATCATTGCCGGCGTCCCTGGTCAGTGGCGAACTTACCGGGATTTTGGCGCTGATCGAATTGAGAGATTGTTAAGAGCTGGCATCGGACAATTGCTGGCATATCTCAACAGCGGCATGCTTATTTGGTCCCTGAGCGTTTGCGTCATTGAGCCAGTCGACGGCCGCTTCAATCAAGGCAACCGGGGGCGATGCAAAAACCCGCTGCGGATTAACAGCCGACGAATCCCGCGGTGATCTCGCGTCGCGCGGGGCGATCGCAGTTGCACGGTAACCGCTGGATTATCTCCAGATCGCAGTCCCTTGGCTTTAGCGGCGTCAATAGGCGCCGGCCCGGCAGTGGCCGCCGGCCGCCACGCGTCGGGTTCCTGTCACCGATGGCTCAGTTTCAATAAATTCGATAACGTCAGTGATATCGATCCGGGTCAGCCTCGGTTGGAGGAGGCGACGTGACCTTGAGAGCACTGGGCAAATCTCACCTTCCGCTTAGAAACCAACCAGATCGGGACGGCGTGAATGACCGTGGCCAACATGATCATGACCGGAGACGTCAATCTCATGGGCGTTGCCGACCCGGCCGTGCCCTTCGCCCGAATGGCGGACGAATTTCGCAAGGCCGATGTGGTGTTCAGCAATCTCGAATGCTGCCTTTATCAGACGCCGGCCGGACATTCGGTGCGCAATGAGGGCTTTTTCGTCGACCCCAAATGCGGCAAGGCCCTGACGCTCGCGGGCATCCAGGTGGTGGGCATTGCCAATAACGTGCATTACGGGGACGCGGCAATTTTATCCTCGATCGCACGACTGGATGAACTCGGCGTGCGGCACACTGGCGCCGGCCCCAATCTCGCCGCCGCACGCGCGCCGGTCGCGATCGAGCGCGCAGGCGTCCGCTACGGCTTCCTGCAACGCAGTTCCGTGTATTGGCCGACCAATCACGAAGCCCAGGAGGATGCGGCCGGCATTGCGGTCATCCGTGGCCATACCGCTTATCACGTGCCGGTGTTCAAGAGTAAGATCGGAGTGCCGCCGCCCAACCGGCCCGGCGTTCCGCCGGAAATCGTCACCTGGGCCGATGCGCACTATGTTTCCTGCTTCCGCGAGGATATTGCCGCGCTGCGGCGGCGCGTCGACGTGCTGGTGGCATCGTGCCATTGGGGACTCGGCAAGGACGTCCTCCAATACATGAGGGAGATCGCCCACGCGGCGATCGATGCCGGCGCCGATATCGTGGTCGGTCACGGTCCGCATTACGCGCTGGCCGTGGAGGTCTATCGGGGACGGCCGATCTTCTATGGGCTCGGCAGCTTCTCGTTCCACACCGGCCATGGCGGGCGCCGGCACGACAGCTGGGTCGGCATGATGGTGCGCGTTGCCGCCGGCAAAGCCGGCGTTGCGGCGGCAACGTTCCAGTTCGTACGCCACAACGACCGCAACGAGACTTGTCTGTGCCGGCTCGCGGACGAAGCGGACACGTTCGCGGAGATCACCGAAGCGAGCGCGCGCTTTGGCACGAAGTTGGCGCCGGAAGGAGACCAGGTCCGCGTGGGATCGTAGCCCGGATGAAGCGAACGACGGCCGAGAACGGTTGGTCCGCATCTCGCTTTCATTCAATATGGGCTAACCGCTCTGGCGCTCAGCCGTCAGCCAGAACGCTTCAGGGTTTGGCTGGTGGTGAAGGACGCTGTTGTGTTGCTCGACGTGTTGCGTCGCGGTCGACAACGGTGCTCCACCGGCCCGCCAGGGAGAAACTCCCTCCACAGCCGCTGAGCGGCCTGGAGGGACGGTAGTTCATTGCCGTAATGTGTTCGAAAACGAAGTCTGTTCGAGCGGCGGCAGCCCCAGCAATTTCGCCGGGTTGGTCTTATACATCAGATCAAGTTCAGCCTGCGTGATGCCGTGCGCCCGCAACCCCCGGGCGGCGAGCGCCAGGCAATCAGTGGGGTAGACGTTTCCGGTCTGGCCGCAATCCGTCGAGATGATGATGGATTGGGCGCCGATCTTGCGGATCAGCGCCGCAGCCGCCGTCCGCGCAGCTTCGCTCTTGTAGATGGTGGAAGCCGTGACCTCGATGAAGGCGCCGAGCTTTGCGGCTTCCGGCAACTGCGGAATATCCCCCGGATGGGTCAGAAGCACGTTGAGACCGTATCTGCGTCCCTCGCGCGCAAGCAGCAGGTGTTCTTCCGGTGTGGCGTGCCCGGTCGCGAGCACCATGCGGCCGTTGCTGTCCACGGTCCTGATGTTGGCAAGCACACTGATCACGTGCTTCACCTCCGGCAGCAGTTCGCCGTTCTTCGACACCGCGATGTAGGGCGGGGTGCCCTCCGGCATCAGCAGCATCCACGGCCTGGTCCGCGCAAGATTTTGCGGATCCATGCTGCCCGGGCGCGTCGTCGCCGTGATCGAATCGCGGGTCGGCATTTCAAAAATGCGACCCCACCCACCCTTGATCTGGGCGTAGTGCTCGAGCGCCGCGACGTTGATGCCCCCGGTGGAATAGTTCGACGCCATGCGGCCGAACACCTCGAAGCCCGGCGCCACGTGCTTGCGCACCAGATAGGCGGCGCCCGCGGACCCCGCGTCCTGGTGGGTCTTGAAGACGAAGCCGCGCAGGCCGCGCGCCTTCGCGAGGGCGACGGCATCGAAAATATCGAGCGCGCGGATGACGCCGCCGGCACCGGGCGAATCCGGATCGAGGTGCACATGCACGTCAATGGCGCCTATCAGCGCGGGGTCGGTGAGGCCGAGATCGACCGGCCCGCGCAGAGGATCGACCTTCCAGTCGTCAAGGCCGTCCTCAGCCCGGCTCGTGGTGGAGAGGCCGATAAAGACACAGAGCGCAATCGCCAGTGTCGCCAACCGCCATAAGCCGAATGGGCGAGTTCTCGCTTCGAAGCTCTTCATGATGATCCTCCCTGCTGTTTGGTTTAGCGTTGACATCAAATTCTATTGCCGTCCTTTAGGAGCGCGCGCTTGCGCGCGTCTTTAAAGAACGAAACGGCCGCGCCAGGGCCGCCGCCTCCTCAGGATCGGATCCGAAGGTTTGATCACGCTTCGATGCCATTGGTTTCATCGAAACGATCCACGGCTCAACGCTCACAATCCGAACACGAACAGCATCGTCGCGTTGCCCTGGGATTTGAGCTCCGGCGAACGCGCGATCTTTGCCTTGCCGACCGGACCGATACCTGAGGCGATGGCGATGTATTGCTTGCCGTTCACCGCGTAGGTCATGGGCGGCGCCACGAAGCCGGTGCCGACGTTCACCTCCCACAGCTTCTCAAGCGTGAGATCGTCGTATGCGAGAATGGTGCCGTCGAGCATCGCCGTCACCACGATGCCGCCGGCTGTGGTCAGGACGCCGGAAAGGTCCGGATAGGGCAGCTCCTTGCGCAACTTCACTTGGGCGGTAAGCGGGTCGACAACCGTGAGGCTGCCGACGATGCGCTCTGGGTTGGAGTATCCGCCGCCGCCGAAGCGGCCGCGCACCCGGGCGGTGGGGTCAGGGGTGATATCGGCGCAGCCCTCGCTCGCGCCGATGTAGAGGAGCTTGGCCTTATCGGAATAGGACGGCGGCCAGAAGTTGGTGCCGCCGTGGACATCCGGGCACGAGTTCCTGATGGTGTCGGTGACCGATTTCCAATCGTGGTTATAGGTTTGCACGTCCCTGCCGGGATCGTAGTCGAGCGGCTTGCCGGTCTTGGGATCGAGGCCCCTGGTCCAGGTCACCTTCTCGGCATATTGCACCGCCTTGAGGAACTGACCGTTAAGGCGGTCGAAGGTGTAGGTGAAGCCGTTGCGGTCGGCGTGCACCACCAGCTTGCGATCATCGCCGTCGACCTTGCCGTCGATGATAATCTGAGAACCTGACGTGTCGTAGTCGTGGACGTCATTCGCGGTGTGCTGGAAGTGCCATTGGATCTTGCCATCCCTGACGCGGAACGCCACCGTGGAATCCGTGTAGAGATTGTCGCCGGGCCGCGAGCCCGAGTCGTAGCGCGGCACCGGATTGCCGGTTCCCCAATAGCTCAGATCGGTCGCTGGATCGTACGCGCCGGTGACGTACATGGCGCCGCCGCCGGTCCGCCAGGCATTGTTGTTGTCCTTCCAGGTCTCCGAGCCTGGCTCGCCCGGCGCTGGGATCACGAAGGTTTTCCATTGCGTATCGCCGGTCCTGGGGTCGAGCGAGGCGATCCAGTCGCGCACGCCGTTGTCCCCGCCTGAGGCGCCGATGATGACGGAGTCCTTCAGGGCGAGGGGCGCCGCCGTGACCTCAAGATCGGGCTGATCGAGCAGATTCTTGTCCCACACGATCCTGCCGGTCTGCCTGTCGGTAGCGATCACCCGCCCGTCCAGGCCGGTGACCGAGATCACATAGTCACCCCACAGCGCGACGCCCCGGTTGCGATCCGGCTTCCGCGCGCCGGGGTCCATCTTCCACACCACACGGCCGGCGGCGCCGGAGCGTACGTCGATCTTGTAGACCACGCTCCAGACGTCGGTGACATAGAGCAAGCCGTCCTCGACCACCGGCGTCGCCTCGACATATTCATTGCCGCTCGACCCGCCGAGCGGCACCGCGAAGGCGAGCTTGAGATTCTTCACGTTGGTCTTGTTGATGGCATCAAGCGGCGAGAACCGATGCGAGCCGTAATCGCGGTGGTTCATCAGCCAATTGCCTGGCTCCGGATTGGCAAGCCGCTCGAACGTGACCTCCGCCGCAGGCGTGGCGCACAGACCAAGAGCCATGCTGGCGAGCGCAGCGCCGAGACCAAAGAGTGCGTGCAATGCCGTGCGCGGCATCGAAGCATTGAATTTTGTCGTCACCTTGTCCTCCAGGGGCGGCGTCGCGGAAGCCCTCATACCAGGCTAGCGCATTTCGGTAACATTGAGCGAGGGCCTCGTCACCTCGCCGAAGCGCAGAGATGAACGGCGCCAGCATTTGTCGAAAGCTCTCGCGCGCATTTTTCGCTGCCTCGGGTATCAAGTGACGAAAGGGTCGGTGATCTTGCGCCGCGCCGCGGCACTCCCGCCATTCACTTCGACTTGCGAGCAAACGCGGCGGCGCTTCGTCCTGCGAGTCGGCCAAACGTCGCCCCTGACATTAGTCCGGTGCCGCTGGCGTAATTGTGAAAGAACAGTCCGCCCACCATTTCGCCCGCGGCGTAAAGGCCTGGGATGATCCGGCCATAGAGGTCCTCGACCTCACCGCGGTTGGAAATTTTCAAGCCGCCAAACGTGAAGGTGACGCCGGTCGTCACTTGATAGGCGTGAAACGGCGGCGTATCGAGCACACTGGCCCAGTTGGTTTTGTCGATGGCGAGGCCGTAGGTTCGCCGACCGTCCAGGATGTTGGGATTAAACGGCACATCCGCGCGGCACGCAGCATTGAATTCCCGCACGGTGCGCAAGAAGCCGGCCGGATCGACGCCGTCGAGCTTGCCGGCGAGTCCTTCCAGCGTGCAGGCCTCCGCCTTGGTGACCCGGCGGATGCGATACTCGCCGCGCAGCAGGTGAGACACCTTGGCATCGAACACCTGCCAGGCGAACATGCCCGGCTGCTTGACGATCTCGCCGCCGTATTTTGCATAGGTATGGCTGTGGAAATCGGCGCCCTCGTCCAGGTAGCGGTCGCCCCTGGCGTTGACCAGGATGCCAAACGGATAGTTGTGCTTCTGGAACTGGTCGCCGACCGTGAGATCCCCATAGGGCGGTGCGTTGATGTCCCACGCCACGGAGTGGCAACCCGACCAATGACCATAAGGCCTCGCCCCGATGCTCATCGCCATGGTGAGACCTGCACCCATGTTGAAGCGCGTGCCGCGCACACGTGCCAATTCCCAGCCGGCGCCCAGGTATCGCGCCCGCATTTCCGGATTGGACTCGAAGCTACCGCACGCGAGTACCACCGCCCCTGCCCGGATCGCAACCGGCGCGCCGCAGTGCTCCGCCATTACGCCGTTGACCCGCCCGCGCTCTCGGATAAGACCGACTGCCGGGGTCTCATAGACGATCTGGATGCCGCGCCGCGCCACCTCTGCGTAGAGCGCCTTGAGCAGCTCCGGCCCGCCGCCCCAGATGTGCAACGCAAGGCCGCCCCAGAACTTGAATTTGCCGTCGACCTGATAGGCCTGCCGGCCGAGGCCCGGCTGCAGCTTCACGCCGTGCCGGACCATCCACTTCGCAGTGTCGAGGCTACTGCGCACCAGGATCTCCGCGAGATCGGGATCGCAGCGATATTGCGTCAGGGCGAACAGATCGTCGAAAAACTCCTCTTGCGTATAGGTTCCAAAGTCGACCTTGTTGAGATTTTCTTGGGCCAGCGACGGCAGCACGGCGATGAGATCTTCGACGCCGGAAAACGCAAACCGGAAGGCGCCGCCGGTGAAATGCGAGTTGCCGCCGCGCTCCTCGAACGGCGCAGCTTCGAGCATCGCCACGCGCGCGCCGTTTTCGTGCGCCGAGATCGCAGCGCATAACGCGGCGTTGCCGGCCCCGACCACGAGCACCTCAGCTGCATCGACTGGCATGACGCAATTCACTGTGATCGCCAGTCAGGCAGCTTTGAGCGGCTCGATCCCTTCAAGACCTCTGCCGATCTTGCACTTTGCCGTCTCGATATCATCGCTCGTGCCTTCAGCCAGAACGCGACTGAGTTGCCGGAAAACCTGGCGAGGCGCAACACCATATCGCCGTGATCGCCATTTCCTCGCGCTGCCCTGGATCCGGTCCGGGCACACCACAAGCCGTTGCCAGTGCGGTAGGCCATGAGCTTGAATGGCACCGGGAATTCCCCGCGCAGGAGATCGCCTGGGTGCAGCGGCAACAATCTGCTGGTCCGGTTCTCTATGGTAACACGCTATCCAGAACATGTTCTGATCGGATAGAATCGTGCTGCAGTTACACCATGCCACTCCGCCTCCCGGTCGGGAGAGGAGCAGGCTCGAATCGTGGACGGCGCAATGTGGGCAAATAGATTGACGCGATCACGGAGCGCGTTCCTCGCCGGCCTCGTTGGCGCGCACCTAGGCATCGCCGGGCCGGCAACCGCACAAGTCTATCCCGCCCGTCCGGTCACCATAGTGGTGCCTTTCGCGGCCGGGGGTGGCAACGACATCCTGGCGCGCTTGCTCGCCCAGCACATGGGCCAGGCGCTCGGCCAGCAATTCGTCATCGAGAACCGCGCGGGCGCCGGCGGCACCATCGGGGCGCGGGCAGTCGCCAAGGCTGCACCCGACGGATATAGCCTGATGGTCGGCCACTCGGGCGTGTTTGCGATCGCTCCCGCGCTCTACGCCGACCCCGGCTACGATCCGCGCCGGGATTTCGCGCCCATCGGGCTGATCGGCTCCTATCAGCAGATCCTCGTGACCCATCCGTCGCTGCCGGTCCGCAGCATATCCGATCTGATCGCACTCGCCCGCAAGGAGCCCGGCAAGATCACCTACGCGACGGCCGGCGTCGGCTCCGGCTCCCACGTTTCGACCGAGCTGCTTGCCATGATGGCTGGCGTCAAGCTGACCCACATCCCCTATCGCGGCACCGGCGCGTTGCAGGGCGACCTTGTGGGCGGCCACGTCGACATGGCGATCTCGACGTTTCCGTCGGTGTTCGGGGAGATCCGCAGTGGTCT
>JASHRR010000932.1 GCA_030037185.1 Xanthobacteraceae bacterium
TCATCGTGCAACATGTTCGGATCGGTCTTGTCGAGATAGATGCGCTCCCTGATGATCGTCTGATTGTCCGCGTGTAGTGGAATGCCGGTGTTTTCGTAGACGCGGGGCCCCTTCATGCCGCGTGTCTCGACCTCAAGCACGTCGTATCGGCCATCGCCGTCCTCATCGACCCAGCGGCCAATCGAATAGCCATTGAACTGCGGATCGTCGGCCATGTCGGACGGAAAGTCACGCCCGTCGGTGTAAATCCGGCGGTTGTCGTGGATATAGTCAATCAGGATGTGAGTGGTGTCCTGGGTGACCACGACTTCCATTCCGCCAACATAGACGCCCATGAGGCGCGGCATGCCGAGCGGCAGGCATTTGTAGGTTGGATCGCCGCCCTGGCCACCGCGCGCCTGATCGGCCATGTTCGCCTCGAAAATGGCCTGATATTCTGGCGTCAGCGGCGCCTGCTGGCCACGACCGCCGGGCTTGTGCGGATCGTACTGAAGGCTAATGTAGGGCAGGCCGGTCGGCACGGCGACGGGTTGCCATTGCCCCTTCAAATCCGGATATTTCAAGTCGTCGAAGGCTTGCGCGCCGGTCGGCGTCAACAACGCCGCTCCCAGGGCTGTCGCAATAATCAAGTCGCGAAAACCCATGGCTCCCTCCAGTCGATGGAGCATGCGACCGCTGGGCCAGCACGTCTTTCGCCTTATCAAAGCCGGTCTGGACGCACAGTTCGTCGTTGCCGGCCGGCGAGCCCGACATGGTCGCGCGGCCGATAATTTCATCGCCCGTTTGATCAGCCTAGGCCCATCTGATGGAAAACAGTGCCCTCCGATCACAGTCTTCCCAACGTCAAGCCTGCTTCCGCAAGCCGGATGATAGCGCCGGTGTGCAAGGGTCGTGCGGTTTCCGAGCACCAGAGCGGCGCCCCGCTCCCGTCGCCTGCGCCATCACCCAAGCTCGCGGCTGCCTGAACCTGGTCAACCTCAGGTGTGCTACTTGATACTGGCTTTGACCTTGTCGAGGCCGGCCTTGGCGCAGGATTCGTCCTTGATGCCGCCGCCCTGAGCGCCGTTTGCCCCCCCATAACCGATCGCGCCGATGACATCGTTACCGGCCATGATCGGTACAGCGCCCGGCCTCGGGAAGATGTTCTTGTCAGCCTCAAGCTTGGCCTTCAGGGCCGGATCTTTCCCCATGTCAGAAAAGATCTCGGAGGTGGGCTTTTTCATATCATTGGCGAGGATGGCCTTCTTGGGGCTCAGCTCCGCTGAATTCTTCGAAGAGCCATTGGCTGACACCAGCACCCGCAGGACGCCGGCGGAATCCACCACCGCTGCGGTTCCTTTCACGCCTTCGCCGAGGCAGGTATTGACGGCGGTCTGCGCCGCCTCAACGGCGAGCGCCATATCCAGCCCCCGCGCGGGCGGTTGCTGCCCACCCTGCTGTGCGAAGAGCGGGGTTGTCACGCCGAACCCTAGAAGAGCCGCGGTCGCGGCTAACGCGTATGAACGGATCATTGGATTCTCCCTTACGGCCATCAGCTTGGATAATGGCCAGCCACACGATGACCGCTTTTGCAGCCGGCCAAAGAACAGGAAGGCACGTCCCGTTGATAGAACCGGTCCCTTGCCATCCTGACTGGTTACGTCGGACGCCGGACAGACTGCCCCAGGCGGCAGCAGACGGCCACTTGCGCGGTAAGGCGTCGATCTTCTCCGCCGAGAGGCCATGGCAGATCTGCTGCAGCCGCGCGGGATCGGCGCAGCTCGATAAAATGCGCATAAAGCTCTACCGTTTGCCCAGCAATTTCTTGCCCTGTCCCATCAACACCTCCCTTGTGCACGTTGTAAGGTACAGCGTCCAATGTAATATTATAACATGACGACGCCGACAAGTGGCCCGACGCCGGTACCCGCATGGCGACCACACCGATTACCCGATCGACGATGCGGTCCATCAACCCCGTCGGCGACCATTGCGACGAGTTCGGCTGGCGTGCGCCGCCTCTGGCATGACCTCCTGCCGACGAACCATTGTTGGGCCGAACCTTCCGCAAGGGCCTCAACGCGGTTGGAGGACTGCGCCGGCGCGGCGGTTTCGAGCCCGTGACGCGGTGCTCGCAAGACCTGGCGCGCCTTGGCAGGCGGGGGGACCTTATGACAGCAAACCTGTTGAGTTGGTTATCGTCTGCCTATCAATCCCTGGCGGCGCTTCTTCAGCTCGCTGATGAGCACAACGGCGCTTTGATCGCCGTCGCCACAATTGCTATCGCCTGGTTCACGTTCACGTTGAAGCGGTCCAGCGTTAAAATGTGGCGGGTCACCAATGACGCAATCGTCCTTTTAGAGCGACCTCAAATCGGCGCTTACAACACGACGTTCAAAAATATCTCAAGGGACGTATCATCGGTAAACATTTACGCCATCAATTACGGGCGCATGCCAGGGGTAGTTACCGAGGTAGGCGTTAAATTCTTTGACACTGAAATTTTGCCGGCACGCAGCACGACCGGGGCCACGATTAGCACGATTAATGTACCGGTTATCCCGGTTGGGATTACCCCCAAAACAACTGAAGCCGCAGCTGACGTCGACACGTTTGAATTTGACGTTGCAAAAAAGGCTGTTTGGATTTGGATCAGATATGAATGGTCTTTAGGTAGCTATGAACATAGCTTTGCCTGCGAAGTCGCGTATGGCAGGCGACCAAAAATAATAGGCGGCAAGGAATACAACTACGATGTTAAATGCAGGCATTGAGCGCGCATCCGAACGGCAGCATTAAGTGGCCTATTTTCAGGATCACCGCTGTTGCCTGGCTGCCGCCTCTGCGTGGTAGCGGCGCTTCGAATATGTCCTCAAACTTGGGAGGGTTAGCATTGCCCGCTCCCAGCAGCGCCTCCAGTCAGTCACGGCCGCTGAACTGCAACCAGGCGCTTAGCGTCTTGCCAGCGTCGAAAGCCCCAGCCCTTTTGGCCGGGCAAAGTCTGACCAAATAATCGACGCGATGGGCGGACCGCATGCTCCTCCGGCGCTGTCAGCCGAGCAACAGAACCTTCTAATGGCCTCGGCAGGGCAACTCCACTCATATGTCGGCTGCCAGAACAGCGGTTATCGCGGTTCATCTGCCACCTCCGATCTCGCGTCAACATCCGTCACGGCACCAGCCGGTTGCGCAGCGGCCGCCGACCTGCGCTCGGCGTGAGCTCACGGCGGGATGACGCGCTTTGCAACCTCCTCATTCCGCCGCGGCGGCTGCGCGGATGTCTGCTTCTTCGCGCTCGACGCGCTCGCCATCGAGCCCGAGCCATCTCTGCAAGCGGTCAAGATAGAGATAGATCACCGGCGTCGTGTAGAGCGTGAGCAACTGGCTGAGCGCAAGCCCGCCCACCATGGCATAGCCAAGCGGCTGGCGCATTTCCGAGCCGGTGCCGTTGCCGAGCGCGAGCGGCACGCCGGCGAGCATCGCGGCTGCCGTCGTCATCATGATCGGACGGAAGCGCAACAGGCAGGCCTCGCGGATCGCCGCGATCGGCGGCAGGTGGCGTTCGTGTTCCGCCGAGATCGCAAAATCCACCAGGATGATGCCGTTCTTCTTGACGATCCCGATCAGCAGGATGAGGCCCACGATGCCGATCACGCCAAGCTCCATTCCCCCGTAGCGGAGCGCCAGCAGAGCGCCGACGCCGGCGGACGGCAATGTCGACAGGATGGTAAGGGGATGGATGTAGCTCTCGTAGAGTATGCCGAGGATAATGTAGACGACGACGAGCGACGCCAGGATCAGGACCGGCATGTTGGCCAGCGACGCCTGGAACGCCAGGGCATCACCCTGGAAGGAATAGCTGATCTGCGGCGGCATGCCGAGCTCGGCGGCGGCCGTCGTGACGGCATCGACCGCCTCGCCGAGGGCAACGCCAGGGCGCAGGTTGAACGTCAAAGTGACAGCCGGAAACTGCGATTGGTGGGTCACTTGCAGCGGTCCGGCCTTGCTCGAATCGATTTCAACCAAGTTGGATAGCGGCACGAGGCCGCCGGTCAGCGGCGATTTGATGTAGAGCCGGTCGAGGGAAGCAACATCTTCCTGCAGCTCCGGCAAAATTTCTAAGATGATGAAATAGGTATTGAGCTGGGTGTAATATTGGGTGACCTGGCGCTGCCCATAGGCATCGTTGAGCGTGTCATCGATCAGCTGCGGCGAGATGCCGAAGCGAGAGGCCTGATCGCGGTTGATGGTGATCTTAAGCTGCGGTGCGTTGGCCAGCAGATCGCTGGTGGCGTCCGCCAGCTGCGGCAGCGTTCGCATCTTCGCCAGCATCTTCTGCGACCATTCGACAAGCTCGTCGATATTGGCATCCTGCAAAGTGTACTGGTATGCGCCGCGACCGATCCGAGCGCCTACGTTGATGTCCTGGGTCGGGGTGAGGAACACGTTGGCCCCCGGAACTTGCGTAAACTGGGGCCGCAGCCGGTCGATGACCTGCCTCGCCGTCGACGTACGCTGGTCGCGCGGCTTGAGCACGATGGTAAAGCCGCCGGTATTGGCGGGGTTCGGGCTATCCGTACTGCCCGTCTGCGAGCCCATCGCCTCCACGTCCGGATCGCGAAGGATGATGGCGCCCAGCTCCTGCTGCAGCCGCATCATCTCCTGAGGCGAAACTTCCTGGGACGCCTGCGAGATGCCCGAAATCAGCCCGGTGTCCTGGATCGGAAAGAAACCCTTGGGCGCCTCAATGGCGAGGTACACCGTAAGGCCGAGGGTCGCGAAAAACACCAAAAGCACGATCAACTGGTGGCGCAGCACGATATCAAGCGTGCGGCGGTAGCCCGACAGCATGGCATCAAAACCGGCCTCGATCATACGGTAGAGGCGCCCGTGCTCGCTCCTAAGCCGCATGAACCGCGAGCACAGCATCGGCGCCAGTGTGAGCGATACGAACGCCGAAACCGCGATCGCTGCGGTCACGGTCAGGGCGAACTCGCGAAACACCCGGCCGATGATCCCGCTCATCAGCAACAGCGGGATGAACACCGCGACCAGCGAAAGGCTGATCGACAGCACCGTGAAGCGGATTTCACCCGACCCGATTAACGCGGCCTCGAAGGGCGGCGTGCCGTTTTCAACGTGACGGTAGACGTTCTCGACCTCGACGATGGCATCGTCGACCACGAAACCGACCGCGATCGTCAGCCCCATCAGGGAAATGTTGTCGAGGCTGAAGTTGAGGATGAACATCGCCGCGAACGAGCCCAGCAGGGCCAACGGCACCGTAAGGCTGGGGATAAATGTCGCCCAGAAATCGCGCAGGAACAGCAGCACCACCATCACCACCAGGGCAATGGTGAGCATGAGCGTAAACTCGACGTCGTGAACCGAGGCGCGGATCGTCGTGGTGCGATCCAGCATGGTTTCGACCTTCATGGCGGGCGGAATGTTGGCGGTGAGTCTCGGCAGCTCCTCCTTGATCCGCTCGACGGTTTCGATGACGTTGGCGCCCGGCAGCTTTCTAATGCTCAACAGGATGCCGGGCTTGTTGTTGGGATAACCCGCAACATAACGGCTGGTGGCCTCCACCACGGCCTGGCCGAGGTCGCGCACCCGTAATGCAGCTCCGTCATGGTACGCCACGATCAGGTCGTTGAATGGTGCGGGCTCGGTAATCTGGTCGTTCGTCTGGATCGTGTAGCCCACCTTCGGCGTAAAGATCGTGCCCTTGGCGGCATCGGTCGTTGCGCTGACGATGCTGCTGCGGAGGTCCTCGAGCGTCAGGCCGAGGGAGGCAAGTTTGAAGGGATCGACTTGCACGCGAATCGCGGGTTTCTGGTCGCCGATGATCGAGGCCTGGGCAACGCCCGACACCTGAGACAGCGCCTGAATGAAAATATTGTCGAGATAATCGTGGACGGTGGTGAGCGGCAAGGTATCGGAATGCGCCCACAGCATCATGATCGGCGCATCCGCCGGATTAACCTTGCGGTAGATCGGCGGATAGGTCATCTGCTGCGGCAGGAACTTGGCGGCCGCCGTAATGGCAGCCTGGATGTCCTGTGCCGCCAGATCGATGTTGCGGTTGAGGTCGAACTGGATGACGACCTGGGTCACGCCGAGCGAGCTCAATGAAGTCAACTGGGTGACTCCGGGGATTTGCCCGAACTGGCGCTCCAACGGGGCAGCAACCGACGAGGCCATGGTTTCGGCGCTGGCGCCCGCCAGGGTCCCGGTAACCTGGACAGTCGGGAAATCCACCTGCGGCAGCGGCGCGACCGGCAGATACGGAAACGCCACAATGCCGACCAGCGCCAGCGCTGCCGTAATCAGCGACGTCGCAACCGGTCGGCGGACGAACGGCTCGGAAAGGTTCATTTTGCCGTCTCCGCCTGCGCGACCGTCGGGATGATGCTCACGCGCGCGTTGGTCTGCAGCTTGTACTGGCCATCGGTCACCACGCGATCGCCCTCGGCGAGGCCCGAATTGATGACCGTGAGATCGCCGGATGCCGGGCCGAGCTCAATCCGTCGCGGTTCGGCGACATTGTCGGCATTGACGATCCAGGCGAACAGGCCTTGCGGACCGCGCTGCACTACCGTGGTCGGAACCGCGATAACGTTGCGGCGGGTTTCCAACAGCACCCGGGCGTTGACGAATTCGCCAGGCCACAGCCGCTCGTCGGCGTTGTCGAACATCGCCTTGAGGCGGATGGTGGCGGTCGCCTGGTCGATCGAATTGTCGATGAGCAGAAGCTTGCCGGTGCTCAACAGACGGCGGTTGTTCTGGTCGTACGCCGTCACCTCGACCGGACCGCGCGCCATCGCATCGCGCAGGTCGTCGAGGATCTGCATCGGCAGCGTGAACAGCACTGCCGACGGCTGGGTCAGCACGAGGCTTGCGATCGGCCGCGCATCATTGGCGTGCACGAGATTGCCGGGGTCGACGAGGCGCACCCCGATGCGTCCGTCACTCGGCGCCCTGATCGTCGTGAAATCGAGCTGGGTCTGTGCGGCTTCGATCGCCGCCTCGTCGGCCTCGATCGAGGCCTTGAGCTGGTCGACCCTCGCCTGCTGCTGGTCGACGATCTGCTCGGTCGCGAAGCTGCGCACCACCAGCGTCTTGGAGCGCTCGAGGTCCTTCGCGGCCCCGCC
>JASHRR010000933.1 GCA_030037185.1 Xanthobacteraceae bacterium
AACCCGAGCCGGTCGATGATTGCCGCTCGGCGCCGGCGATGAGCGTGCGCAATTGCAGCAGGCGCGCGGGTGCAGCGGCATAGATGCGCTCGGCGGCGGAAGGAGCAGAACCAACAGCCGGCGGATCGCCAGGTGCGGCCCATGCCGAGCCGCTGCCGACTACGATGGCAATAAACCACAACGCCCGTCCGACAGGACGAAAACCCCCGATGGAGATGACCACGAAATGCCGCCTCGCCAACTCGGCCATCAATTGCGATCCGATAAGCCAGCCGAGACAGCTACGGTGGTTGGGAAGCGGATTATGCATGTAACAGCAACACCTTAGTCTTTTTTACTGCTGGCCTGACGGATTTGGGAAGCAGCAGGGAGAGCCAACGGTGCTACCACATAGGTTATCCATCAGGCCGATCTGCGCAAGGGTGAGCAAGAGCACCAGGTGAAGACGAGGAGAGCAACCCTAGCGCTGCCGCGCGCTGATGACCGTAAGTTCTTTTATTAGGACATGAACTTCTACCTGACGGTCACGGCGTCGGAATACATCCCCGAGACGTCCCACATGCCGCTGTGGGAGACCGTGATGGAAATTCCCATAACGCCGCTTCGAGCCCAGTATGTCGTCTGTGAGTTGCCGTCTTGGCGGTTCTTCAATGCCCACACCGCCGTGCCGCAAAATGGGCACTGTCCCCGCTGGGCATCCCGCATCAGCCTTGCACTTGCGCGCGCAAGCAGAACCACAGCGACATCGCCGGCTGCCGGCTCTCCCAACGCCGAAGCATCCGCTCTCAGGCCGTCACTCGTCAAGCCGCAACGGTGCTTTAATCGTTATCCTGCAAAGAAATTAGCCAACTCACAGCGCGCCTGCAGCGACTGTACATCAGCCTGCGAAGCGGCAATCCTCTGGGCGTCGGTCGATTTCGCATTGGCCTTCTCGAAGGAAGTTCGACGACATCCGCGACAACGATTTTCTGCACACGATCAACATTCCAGAAGCTACGTACACGCCAGAGCAGATCGCTCAGCAAGAGATGGTGATCTACTAGCCACGTTTCTTCGCCATTCGCCGACCGGCGGCGCGGCAGCGCCTTGGTGGCCCGCCGCGCCGCAATTAGTAGCGGCGCATTGGAACTACCCGAGGCTTGTTCGGGTCTTCCGGCGTCTCCATCCATGCGCGAAATTTCGCGCGATCTTCGGCAGTATCGAAAAACAACCAATGAGCCGGCCCTTCTTCTTCATCTTCCCGGCCGGCTCTGACCATATCATCAAGGGCAACAACGGCGAACGCCTCGGGCGAGCTGTCACTACCGGGATCGAAACGCACAAGGTAGTGGTCATCATCGATAACGGCCTCAACGCGCCCGTCCCAATGCGGAAACGTGGCGATGAAGTATTTACCAACGAGCAGCTCGAGTCTTGAGCCATCGATCATCGCGATCAGTCTTTTTCGTCAGCCGAGATCCCACCAGTCTCACACCAAGCGTGGTCGCCTTCTGTCGCGTTGTGCCCTCAGTGCGCTTCGGTTTGCGTGCGATGGCGCTTGTTTTTGTTTTCTGTCACACAAGTGTCTTCAGCATACCTGTTTCGACCACGGTCGCGGCTTCTTCGTCATTTTTGCCATCGCAGTTTCCACAGTGAGTGAAACGCACGTACGCTAGAGCTTTAGAGCTTTAGCTATCGCGCCAAGGACGCACTGCCGCTGGCAAGCCGCGCCGGTCGCGCATGTATGCAACCGCATAAACCAAACGACCGGGTCGCCACGGACAACGACAATTGCGACCAGCTTTCCCGCCTCGATAGCCGAGTTCCAACTGAAACGGACATTTCGGAGCCACTCTGGCATCAGGTATTGCCGTTCTTCACCGGCCGGCCGCGCGGTAGCGGCTCGGCAGTGGGCTTGGCCTTCTGGGTCGACCCGGCGTTGCTGAGGGCGTCAGGCTTGGAGGTGCCAGGACGAAGCCGAACGCCGGGCGAATCGCCGTCGAAGAATTCGACCCCGGCAGCCTCAAGAGCGCGCTGGATCACTTCCAACGTGGCCCGCTGCGGGACGGACTTGTCGTTCTCGAAATTGCGCACCGTCACCACACTTACGCGCGCGGCGTGAGCGAGATCATCTTGGTTCCATTTCAACAAGCCACGGGCGGCGCGGCATTGGGGAGGCGTCATGGTCAGGCGATATTCCAGAATATCGAAAAACGCAAGCCGTGATTAAAAAGAACTTGACTGTCTGTTTTTAAAAAAATACAATCCTGTCGTTTTCAGAAAGGCGAATAAATGACTGAGATCCGTAAAATCGGAGAGAATAGCTGACGAAGAAGAACTGGCGCGGCTGGAGCGTTAGGGTTCGCTGAGCTTCAAAGTCTTCGGGAGCCCCGGGATGCGGGTAGAAGTGTTTGTGCCGTCGAGGGAACAGCACTGACGGCCTGGTCGCTCTTCTCGCCGCGTGACCACAATCTCCCACAACTGCCTGTGCTGCGATTCCAGGGAAGCCAGCAACCGCACTACGTGGCCCAGATCAGGCCGAGCACCGGCAGGACAGGAAATTTCGACAGCCGCTGAACTCCGCACCAAATAGCGCGCACTACGACTAGCGCAACCCACCTCTGTCTGACGATTCCCCCGAATTTCTGGACCGGCGGAGGTGAGCTGTGGGGCACCTTGGCTCTCATTCTGCGCGGAGTAATTGCTGTGGTCGCTTTTCGCCTTCCCATCATCATGCTTGCCGTCGGCGGCATCGCATTCGTCCTCTTCGGCGATTCGTTTCTCGTTCTCATGTGCCAAACAGCGCTGCTGTTTGGCGCTCTCATATGGTCCCTCTATCGCCGGCCGCATAACTCAGAAGACCAGTGATGTTGCCGGAATCATACGATCCCATCGCCACGCGCGAGAGAAATAGTCAGCAACGGCAAACGGGATGCCGATCAGCCCGCCGGCGCAGCGAAGCTGAAACAGCGGCAGCCGGCTGGTCAATTAAAAAACAGAATGCCCAAGAAGTAGGCCGACCCTACCAATGCCGAGCGATCGAAACGCTGGCGGCAGTGTCGTAAGGAGCGGCAACGCCGTTGCGGTCACGGTTGCAGAGACCGGTGCCAACGCACAGACCGTGTGCCGTGACGTTCTTCACGACCGTGTCGGCACTCGCGCTCGCCACTGCGTCGGCCCGATTCTCCGTCAGCGGAATGACGTCGATTTTCGTCGGTGCGTTCTGGCCGGTCATAGCGATGGGAGTAGCGCTCGAATGCCGGCAAGCTGGGTGCCGTCGCTTGGCTACGACACTCTTGTGTGCTTTCAGGCGGACCGCCGTCCGAATGATGCCGGCCTTTGGTCTCGTCGTGCGATTGCGAGACCCGGGGCTGGATTTACCGCCCGAGAACATCATCGATGAGCCGCACTGTGCGACATTAGCAGGAATGCATCAACAAGGCCGAAGTGCTATTCAGGCGGCCGTCCGGCACCTATCGGGGCTAACCTTCATGAGAGAAGCCTATGAACTACGACGGCTTTGACGCACTCCTTTTTGACCTCGGCGGCGTTGTGATTGATATTGATTTCCAACGAGCATTTGCTCGATGGGCCGAGACTACGCCCTTCGATGCAGCCCTTTTGCGGGAACGTTTCTCCCGCGACGAGGCATTCAAGCTTCATGAGACCGGCCAACTTACTGATGAGGCATATTTCGAAAGCCTTCGAATGTCTCTTGGAATTAACATCTCGAACGCGGAGTTTCTTAATGGATGGAATGCCATCTTTGTTGGCGAAATGCCTGGGATTTCCGGCTCGCTCGCCAAGGTGGCTACCAGCGTTCCCCTATACGCCTTCACCAACACCAATCGGGCACACCATTTGTATTGGTCCAGCCACCTCGGCAATTTTGCGAGTCTTTTCAGGGAAATATTTGTGTCGTACAAAATCGGCTTGCGAAAGCCCGATGCTGAGGCATTCCAGTTTGTCGTTGAAGCGATAGGAGTGCCCGCTGAGCGCATTCTTTTCTTCGATGACGTCCTTGCGAACGTAGAAGGCGCCCGGGCCTGCGGGCTTCAGACGGTCCATGTAACAACAACATCAACCGTGCCAGAGATACTTGACCGCATGGCTGTGTGATGTTCCAACCGGATTGGCACACCCATCGTCGCAGCCATTGCCAGATGCATGTGATTGTGATTCCTGCCCTTTGCGTCGTTGTGCGTTGGCGGCGCACCGGTTTCCTAGTTGTTCACAGTTCTCCACAAGGCAAGATTGCGGCCAGGTTAAGCCTATGTTAGGGCGCTCACATTCCAAAGGAGGATTTCCACCATGCCTTTCCGCGATCCTTCTCTCCGCCCCACCGAAATCCAACCCCCAACCCACCTGCAACAGAGTCTCGGCGAGCGGGCCTTCCTCCAGAAACTGCGGATGCGGATGCTCAAGCGTGCGCTGTGGAAGATCGCCGGAGTGCTCGTCTATGCCATCGCGATTGCAGTGATCGCCCTCTATGGCGCGAACATCGCTTCGCCGTGGTGGCAGGCAGCAGCACACTGAGCCCGACCTTCTGCCGATCATCCGCTAGGTCGGCGGCGGGGCGGATTGGCCGATTGGCCCGCCTCCAGAGCAGACATCACACGGACATCCAAGAAATTCGGTCGAACCTCGAAAGCGCACAAGCGCACAAGCGATCCTGACCGAGCAGCTCGATGAGCTATTCGGCAACATCGAAAAGGCTCCAGACGACCATCCAATCTTTAAGGCGCTAGATCACATCGAGTCCGCTCTCGACGAACTTCCGGCGGAAGAAGACGAAAAAGAGGAGGACTGAGCCAAGCCTTCTGCACCGTCAGACGATGGCAGCGAGGCGGCAATCAACGGGCGGCCTACGGGTCGCCCCGCCGGCTTTTAAACCGTCAGGGCGACGGAACTACCCATAACAGGCGCTTGCGTTTGGTGATTGCCTCGCTTGCCACCGCCCGCAGCGAGGCCAGAAAGTGGTAAAAAGACGCGGCGGCGTTTCGCTCCTCAATATCAAAGCCGTCGTCGCTCTGCTTCTTGGGAGGCCATCGACATCCTGCAAAAGATGCTCGCGCAACACACGGGCATGCCAGGAGTCGTCGATGGCCTCATAGGGTACGCACCGCTGACGAAACGCATCGAGCATAACGCTGAGCGAGGACATGGTCGGGCCAAGCTCTGAGGCGGGAATGGTGATGCATTCCTCCCTAAAGACGAAGCCGAGACCCGGAAGGTCCATTCCCCGTGACAGATCCTTGATAATGCCAAGATGCCACCAGTTTCGTGACGTGTGGCTCCACAACACGCCGGCATTATGGAGCGCGTCAAGGACCGGGGCTGCATATGCCGCAGAGCAGGGCGTGCCACGCGCGAAGTCGACGTCTTCGCTGACGATCGCAAAGAGAACTGGAATCGAATGACTCATGCTTGGACCGTCCTTGCCTGAAAAGTACTGGGGCACCTTCATCCTGGTGAAGCGCGTGTTTTGCCCAACATAGCAGTTAGGGCGCGAGCGGGTTTCCTCGCTTAGAATATCCCTCGCCGACTCTGACTTTTTTAGTTAGGCTCGGGAGCAGTTCTGATCGCCGCTTTTCGCGCTTTTCTACCATGGTCTTTCCC